>ASPA01000017.1 GCA_000405605.1 Atribacteria bacterium SCGC AAA255-G05 | reverse complement strand
AAGGTGGAAGCAAGAAGTCGATAACAGAAAACAGATAACAGAAAACAGAGAACAGATAAAAAAAACAGATTAATCTGTCTTCTGAATTCTGTTTTCTGACTTCTGAATTCTGACATCTGTATTCTGTCTTCTGTCATCTGTTCTCTGACCTCTACTTATTCAGGAGGAGTAAATATGACTGAAGCAAGATATCTTTATTGTATAGTTGAGGGGAATGAAGAGATAACTCTTGGTAATATTGGAATAGAGGATAGTAGCGTTTATACTATTTCATACCAAGATTTATGTGCTGTAGTGCATAATTGCCTGCCAAAACCCTATAAATCAGAGGACCAGGGAAAGATGAAGTCTTGGGTAACTGCTCACGAGAAAGTTGTGGAGGTTGCCTGGGAGAGATTTGGCACAGTTTTACCCCTGGGATTTGATACCATCATTAAGGGTGAAGAGGGTATTGCCCCTGATGAGAACATGAAGAAGTGGTTGAAGGGCGATTATGAAAACTTAAGACAAAAACTGGGTAAGCTTAAAGATGGAGCTGAGTTTGGAGTGCAGGTATTTTGGGACCCTAAAATTATCAGCGAAGGGCTCATTGAGACAAACCCTGAGATTAAGAAATTGAGTGAGGAGATTAAATCCAAATCTAAGGGTTTGGCTTATATGTATAAGCAAAAGTTAGAGAACTTATTAAAAAAAGAGCTGGAAAAAGAAGCAGATAAATATTTTAAGGTTTTTTATGAGCAGATTAAAAGATGTGTCGATCAAATCAAGGTAGAAAAGACTAAAAAATTTAAAGAAGACAAACAAATGCTGTTGAATTTCTCTTGTTTGATTTTTAAGGAAAAGAGCAAAATACTGGGTGAAGAGCTAGAGAAAATTGAACATCTGAAAGGATTTTCTGTTCGCTTTACCGGTCCCTGGCCACCATATAGTTTCGTATAGGGGGAAGAAATGGAACCATCCAGAGATACACACGCAACTTTAGTAGATCTATTAGATCGAATTTTAGACAAAGGATTGGTCATTAATGCAGATATTATAATTTCTGTGGCTGGCATTCCTTTAATCGGTGTTAATTTAAAAGCAGCATTAGCGGGAATGGAGACGATGCTTAAATATGGAGTGATGCAGGCCTGGGATGAAAAAAGTAGGGCTTGGGAAAGAGAACATAGGAAGAAAAATGTCCTTTCTTTAGTTGAAGGAGAAGAAATTGCCCTGAAAATGTATGGTTCTTATTACTATAGCAAAGGAATATATAATGCCTGGAGACCAGGCTATTTTTATTTAACTAATAAAAGGTTTATTCATTATCGTCAAGATTTTGATGAAATCACCTGGCAGATACCATTAGAAGAAATAAAGGCATTGGTAGTGAGAGGGGAAGCGCATTTTGTTAAAGAAAAGAAAAAACAGGTACTTTATCTTATAGATAAACAGGATCAAGTGCATCGGTTTAATGCAGTAGAAACAAATCAGTTAAAAGATGCTATTGAGCAAAATTTAGCAACGACGGGGTTTTCTTTAGAGGCGAACCTCGTACTTCCGGAGTTTGAAGAGGGGCCAATTGACTTCCTGACCGAAGGAGAAGAGGTCACTCACCGAGGGGAAAAGGTATGGTGTTTAGTTCCTGCCTCCGGTATAAAACAAGAGACCTGGAGGCCAGGTCATCTATATCTTACCAATAAGAGATTGTGCTGGTGGTACGATTTTGAGAGAAAGTTGGTTTTTGATGTTCCTGTTGATAGGATAGTTAGGATGAACACCGAGATGAGAAAAACAAGCGGTCTTAATAGCAAAAAGGAGAAAGTTCTTGATATATTATATGAGGCTAATTTAACCAAAGGTACAGCTTCTTTTGCCGGGAAGGAAATAGATGAATGGGCGGAAGCGCTAAATGGGATTGTATCCGGCAAGATAGGTGAAGAAACCGAAACCTGTCCCCAGTGCGGCAAGCCTGCCCCGGCTAAAAAGCTATTAGAAGAAGGCTGCTCAAGCTGCGGCTGGGTCAGCCCGAGAGTAAAACAGAAAACAAAAAAAATAACCGCTTAACAAATGACTACAGAGCACTAATGAGGAGGTAAAAAAAATAGCAAAAATTAGAGCAATAATGACAAAGCACGAAGAAAAACTTTTTCAGACAATTAAAGAATTAGGCGTAGCTACTCCCGATGATATATCAGAAAGATTCGGAATATCTCCTGATTGTGCAGTAGTGCTTTGCCAAGATATGGTCTGTCAGGATATTCTTATAAAAAAAGGTTACTGTTATGAAATCTTTAAAATTATTAATCAAGAGGTAAAAACTTAAAAAGGAGATAAAGACGAAAGTAAGTATAAAGTAGTAAGGGATAAGGATTAAAATGGAATCTACTGCAAGTGAAAAAGATACTCTTGAGAAGGAAAAGGGGAAAGCAATCGTAATATGAGAAGAGATTTAGATACTATAAGAAAACCAGTGAGTTTACCTTTACTACCGGGTGAGGAAGTCACTAAGTATTATACGGCAAGTTACGATACCGGAAGTTCACTTGCTTCTTCTTGGAGACTGGGTAATTTATACCTTACCAATAAAAGAATACTTTTTGTTCAGGGGAGAAAGATACTATTCAAGGTTCTACTCAGTCAAATAAAGACTATAAATATAGTAAAGAGGGGATGGATTTTGGGCAAGAAGGTAAAACAACTTAATATAGTATCTGAAGGCAGGAGAGTGCCATATATTGCCATAAAAGATCCTGAGAATTGGGGTAAGGCAATTGGGGAAAGCATCTCCCTGGCTGGAGGTCAGAAGCTGGAGGTCAGAAGCCAGACATCTGTTTTCTCCCCTCTGTCTTCTGTTGACTCTCAACCCGATGAAGAAATTTTAAAGGAAAAGGGTGGTTATTTAACCCCCGGTCAATCAAGGTGGTGTATGGGAACCCTTCTCCTTACCCCCAAGAAACTCACTTTTTTTACCTCTAAATCTGGATTTATATGGGAGACACCGCTGGGCAGCATCAAGGATTTAGGAATAGAAAAAAGAGTTTACGGAGTAAGCCAGAGTGATACTATCCGCATAGAATATGACTCTTCCGGTGAATTATTAAAAGCCTGGATTATATCACTTAATTTAGAGGATTGGAGAAAAGAGCTATATAAGAGAGTATTGCTAAAAGTAGACCGGGAGACCTTAAATAAAATTGTTAGCGAATTGGATGCCGATTCAAAAGAGATACTTATATTTCTTTATGAGCACAAGCACGCCAGAATTGACACCTTGGCCAAGCTGATAGAAGCTCCTACCCATATGGATATTTTACTTAAAATTAAGGAGATCATCAACCCAACCGCTGAAAAGATACTCGGCTATCCTATACTCTTATTCGATAGTTCAAAAGTTGACCGGGAAACTGGCGAGAAAGTTTTATTTAGCTGGTGGCTCGCCGGTCAGACCTATCAAGAGAGAGAAGAACCACTTCTGGATATATTTGATGAGGATGCTGAGCTAATAGTCTATGTAGAGCTGCTTGGTATTAAAGAAGATAAATTACAGTTGAGCGTGGTGGATAATAAACTCATTATTGAGGCAGATAAAGAGTATCATAAAGAAATTTCTCTTCCCGTAGTGGTCAATACAAATAATTTTATCAAGAGGTATAAAAATAATATATTGGAAGTCAGGTTAAAAAAGCAAATTACAAAAAAGTGGCAAAGCAACAAAGATAGAATAAATAATAAAGAATAAATAATTATTATATTTAAGCTGCACTATTCACTAATACATGATAGCCTCATGCATTGGACGTGAATTAGGTACCAGTGAGAACTAAACATCTCTTAGAGTCTTATGCTTGATAAATAAAAAGGGGTAATAACCCGGCTGGTTATTCGTGTATTGGATAGCAAGCTGGGTTATTTTATTTTTAAAAATAATTGAGACAATATTTGCTTATTTATAGGTAGTAAGTTGGGATACTCCACGTGTTTGCCCGAAATAACATAAAATAATATTGAAAAATTTAAAAGATTTAAATAATAGCATGTTATTTATGTACTTGTTTATTTTGTAAGATTAGCAGGGGGTAAATAAGATGAAAGACGAAGATAAGACAAAGGCAGAATTAATAAAAGCATTAAAAACTTTACGGAAAGAACGAGGGGAAAGTGTAATAAATAATATAATCGAGCGTAAACAAGCAGAGAAAGCCCTGGCAGAATCCGAAGAAAGATACCGCACCGTATTCGAAAACACTGGTATTGCAACTGCGATATTTGAAGAAGACATGAGGATCTTCATGGTAAACACCCAATGCGAAAAACTAATCGGATATTCTAAAGAGGAAATTGAAAATAAAATGAAATGGACAGATTTTGTCCTTAAAGAAGATTTAGAAAAGATGAAAAGATACCATATAACCAGAAAACAAAACGGAGAACCCCCCCCCCAAAGAACTATGAATTTCGTATGGCGAATAAAAAAGGCAATATAAAAGATATACTCTTGAAAATTGAAATGATTCCCGATACCAAAAAGAGTGTGGCTTCATTAATAGACATCACCGAACTTAAGCAGGCAGAAGAAAGGATTAAACATCTTTATCTTGTTCTTCGTGCCATTCGTAATATTAAACAACTGATTTTCAAAGAAAAGGACCGTGAAAGATTACTAAAGGGTGCTTGCAGTAGTCTTACCAAAACACGCGGTTATTATCACAGTTGGATAGTGCTACTGGACGAAGAGGGGAAGATTGACACCTATGCTGAAGCCGGTTTAGGGAAAGGCTTCTTACCTATGCTTAAACTATTAAAGAAAGGCGAGCTGACCGCTTTCGGTCAGAGAGCCTTAAGGCAAGAGGATGTTGTAATCATTAAAGACCCGGCATCTACCTGTCCCGATTGTCCGCTGGTACAGGCATGTTCCGATCGAGCAAGCGTAATGACCGTCCGGTTAGGACGTGATGGAAAGATCTACGGTGTAATGTCTGTCTCTATCCCTACTCATTTTATTACCGATAAAGAAGAACAAGCCTTGTTTAAGGAGGCCGCAGGAGATATTGTTCTGGGTTTACACAGTATTGAAATGGGGAAAAAACTGGACAAGCAAACCCATGATCTCAAGGAAAGGATCAAAGAATTGAATTGTCTTTGGGAACTTTCTAATCTTATTGAAAAATCGGGCATTTCATTGGAAAAAATATTTCAAGAATTAGTTAATCTCCTTCCCTCTGCCTGGCAGTATCCGGAAATCGTTTGTGCTCGAATCATCTTGGAAGATAAAATATTCAAGACAGAAAACTTTAAAGAGACTATCTGGAAACAGAGTAGGGATATTAAGATACATAAAAAGATAATCGGTACCATAGAGGTCTATTATTTGGAAGAAAGTCCAGAATTGGATGAAAGGTCTTTCCAGAAGGAAAAAGAATATCTAATTACAATTATTGCCGAGAGATTAGGAGAATTCATTGATGGGAAAAACTCAACGGCACAACTTCAACAAAGTTACCAAAGAACAAAAAGTGCCATGGATGCAACTATTGAGACCATGTCAAAGATAGTAGAGGCCAAAGACCCCTATACTGCCGGTCACCAGCAGAGGGTTTCTCAGCTGGCCACAGCTATAGCTAAAGAGCTAAACTTTTCTAAAGATAAGATTGAAGAAGTAAGGATAGCCTCTTTAATCCATGATATTGGAAAGATTGGTCTTCCTTCTGAAATCTTGAGTAAGCCCGATAAAATAAGTATTGAAGAATATAATTTAATAAAACGCCATTCCCAAGTAGGATATGATATATTAAAAAATATAGATTTTTCCTACCCCGTAGCACAAATTGTCCTGCAGCATCATGAAAGATTAGATGGTTCAGGATACCCTAATAATCTAAAAGGTGATAAAATTCTCCTTGAAGCCAAAATCATAGGAGTAGCTGATACAGTAGAGGCGATGTCTTCTCACCGACCTTACCGTCCGGCATTGGGCATAGAGGTAGCCCTGGAAGAAATCTCTCAGAATAGAGGCATCCTCTATGACCCGGAAGTAGTGGACCTTTGCTTGAAGCTTTTCAAAGAAAAAGGATTTAAATTTGAATAGATGAAATTGATTAAAATAAATGTTTGAATATTTTAAAAAATAAGATAAAAAATATTTTCATTTTCTCTCGATATTTCTTTTTTAGTGTTATAATATTAAATACAAAAGAGGAGCGCGATTTGCCAAAATTACGCTTTCTTTTTTATATCTATACCGAAAGATTTGCCCCACGTCCCCCTTCCGGTTTTCTATTTTATTATACTTAAATGTTTCGCTTCAAGGTAGAAAAAACGCTACAGAGCTTAACAAATCGTACTCAGCTCAAAAACTACACAGAGGCTTGGAGATGATATATAGCGGTCAAACCCCTTATTCATGCCATGCCAAAAAAGGGTTTGAATCATATATACAGATATAATAAATGAGTATCTAAGATACGAATATAGTCTAATACCAATTAATAGCAAAAAAGAACCTTATATCTATTGGAAATCTTTCCAATATAAAAAAGCAAAGATAGAAGATGTTTTTGATTGGTATGATAAATTTACTGATGTAAATATTGGCATAATTACCGGTAATATAAGTAAATTAGCAGTTATTGATGTTGATGATCTTACTCTGTTACCGGAGCTAGAAGAAATATTACCAGAGATAAAAGAAACAACCAGGGTCAGAACAAGAAGGGGCTACCATTATTATTTTTCTATCAATGACGAGTATGTTAAAAGCACCAATAGCTTATTCGGCAGGAAACTCGAATTAAAAAGTAATGGAAATTATGTTGTAGCTCCTCCATCAATAATAAAAGCTCATCGATATATTTATGAAATTCCTCTTAGTGAGATATTGCCCCTACCAAAATTATTAATCAAAAAAGAAGAGGAATTGACTTCTTATCTAAAAGGCGGAAAGCGTAAAACTTTCAAAATACCGAAATATCACGGTCAAAAAATTGACTGCATACGCCAGATATTAAGCAGGGATTTGCAGGTAGGGGAGAGAGACAATAATTTGTTTATCCTCTACAATTTATTGCTCCAAAATAAGAATACGGAAGAATATTCAAAAAAATTAGTTATCGGAAAAAATAGATCTCTATCAACTCCCTTAACAGAACCGGAGGTAAAAAAGGCCTGCCGGAAATCTTACAATTACGGGTGTAGTGGCATCAGAAGTAAGCTTGCTTATATAAAATGTGATAATTGTAAATATAAGTTTGAAGACGGCAAATTAAAAGAAAGTAATATCTTGGTTAGAAATATAAGAATATTGCCTGAGCTGACTAGTGCTCAACGCGGAATAGTTTGTCTTTTAGGAACTGTTTTTGAGGGCGAATATCCTTCAATAAATAAGATGGCAAAAATAGCACATATGAACTCTAACACCATTAAAAATGCCATTAAAATATTAAAAGAATTACAGGTTATAGATAAATCTTTATATAACTAAAATCACAAAAACCCTTCACTTTTTAAGGGGTAATTTCTATATTTTACAAGGGTTTCAGCGGGAAAATGCAGACTAATATACTAAGGGGTGGGGGCCAATGAATTTCTTTCTTGCTTCTTTTCTTTTACTTCTTATCTTAGTTTTCATCTCTTATCTTTGTAGGATTAAAGAAATATCAAAAGAAGGCTCGTAAAAAAATGAAACTTTATACTATATTTTTTTAGCAAATAAAAAGCTCGCTTTGCCGATGACAGAGCGAGCTTGTATTAAAGGAGGTATAATTATGAAAAAGATTGTTTATTGTTTTGCTTTATATGAGTTAAGCAATTAATAATTATACAGGCAATAGTTTAGCACTTTTAAAAATGTTGTCAAGCGATTTTTCGAAGAAATTACAATATTATTTTTAATTCTCTTTAATCCCGGCTAATCCACTTTACTTAATCACTCTGATTTACTCAATCCTGGCCACTCTGGCTGATCCAATTGTTCACCTGGCTAATTTAATCTACTCCGGCTATTCTAATTTTACAGACCAACCACGTACCACGTGCGGGGCGGGTAATTTTCTTTCCCCCTTAAATCCCCCCTAAAACCCCTCTCTTATCCCCCTTCTTTTTATTTTTGCTCCTTGGCTCAAAAGCTACGCTCGCGGGGACGCTTCTAAGCATCAATGCAGGCAGTAACGCTCTTTATGGCCCCGCTGTTGCTTCGCTTTATTCAGCACCGCAAAAAAACAAGGTTAGGCTATGATTCATTAGGGGGGAAGCATTAAGGGGGAAGGAAAAACTGCGGTCGATTCACCTCCTACTCTACAAGCATAAGCGCGGGCATTATCGAGACCCTTTCTCCCTTGCCCCGCCCCTATCTGCGAACCTTTTCGTGAATCTGTCATCTCTCGTGGTTTAGTCTTCTTCCCGTAAAAAAAAGATAAAAAATAAAAGAGGGAATAAGAGCGGGAACTTTTTATCTTCTTTTTCGGTGGCCATAACTTTTTAACTCTTTGCATTTACGCGATAAGAAAAAAAGCTCTCAAACCAAAAAGAAAAGACCTTTTTGCTTTAAGATTTTTTTACCTATCGCGGGGAGAAGAGAAGGGGGGAGGGGGGGAACCAAGAGAGGAAAAACAGAGAAGGGGCAATACACTCAAAGGGCAAATAGTAATTCACCTGGTGAGAGTATTGCTTTTTGTAAACAGGGGAAAGTCACCCCCCTCTTATATATTTTTATACTGATATAGAATATGCAGCGGCTGACGAAGAGTGGCTTAGTCTTCTCCCTCGAAAAGTGAAACTAGCCCCTTCTTCCGACCATCTGTTATAATAATCGGCGTCCTCTCTTAGCCTTTTACCATATCTAAAGATAATTAAAAATCTTTAAAAACAGATTTAAACCTCTCAAATCAACTCTTCTCCATCTCATTCCAGGCCATAAAGATAGGGATAGCAACTATAATATCAACAGCACCAAAAAAATTTCCTATTACTATAAATGCGAATCCTAATACTCCAGTCAAAACAGCAATAATTAAAAAAATTCTTTTAGCTGAATCCTTATCTCCTTCTTCAAACTTTTTCATCCCTAAAAAATATATTATTGCACACAAAGCAGCCGAAATTATAAAGCCCAGGCTATCACTCATCATAAGAGATAATAATGCTAATGCCCCCAGGCCAGCTATTGAAATAATCATATAGGTCCTGGTATTTAATCCACCTCCACTTACTATTCTGCCTTTTGCAGTAGAAGAAGTCGGAGAAGAACCTTCTTGTTCTCCTTGCAGTTTAAAACCACATGATGGACAAAAAGTTATCTCACCTTCAATTTTTTTACCACAATTTGGACAAAAAGACATTTTTTACCCCTCTTTTCTTCTTGATTATTTTAATTTTGCTCCACAATTCTGGCAGAACTTATCAGCTGCTCCCACAGGTTTACCACAGGAAGGACAAGTATTCGAAGTTGAAGGCTCAACCTTCTCTGGCACAGGTTCAGTAATTACTATTCCTAAATGTTCTTCTATTTTACTGAATATCTCTCTTATTTCTCGTGAAGCTTGTCCCCAATCAATAAGAACTGTTTTTATTTTGGGTTTAATATCAATAGTCACAGTAGTTTCACTAGTATCAGGAACAGATTTTACCTCAATAACTCCTTCTCCTCCGGTAGAAAATATAGTAAACCCCGTAGATATATTGATTATTCCCTCTTTTTCGTTTTTGCTAACTACTCCAATTTTAAGATCTTCCAAGGCCTTAGTAATAGCTGAAAAAACTTCCGAAAAACTCTTCTGATAACTTCTCGTCTCCTCTCTCTTTTTCGCTGCCATTTTTAATACCTCCATTATTAATAAATTTTTAAATTTAGAAAAATAAAATCTCTCTCACTCTCCATCTAAAGAGAATTATAAATTGTTTTAGGCAAATCTAATATTATATTTTCCCGTATCCTTTAAATCTTTTAGGCTATTTAAATTATGATTATATCTATAGTTCGACATAAATTTTAAAAATCCTTCTTTTTTGAGAAAATATTTTAACCTAAAGCGTAAATCTATATTTACATCTTTTTTGCAAATTACTACTATTTATTGTTAAAATATATCGTTTATACGTAATATCGAGTAGTGTAGGGGCGAATCCCCCGTAAAAACAAGACGAAAAGTAAATGAAGGAATAATTGCGGGAGCTTTTTATCTTCTTTTTCGGTGGCTAATACTTTCGGATTCCTTACGGTTAGGCGATAAGTAAAAACATCCATAAATAAAAAGTTAAAAGAAAAGAAATATTTTATTTATGTAGTTTTCACCTATCGCCAGGGAAAGATCATCTTTTTTCTTCTCTTTGGAATTTCTTCTCCTGGCGTTTGTAGAAGCCAGTACCGCAAAAAATATCCGTGCTTAAATTGTTTGCCTGCATTTTTTTGCGGTGATGAGTCTTCTATAAACGCCATCGATGCCGCACATATAAACTCTTAGGATAGTTTTAGTTTTTTTATCCTGCTCTACCCGGCGCGTATGCATGCAGGCAGATAAAAAATGTTAAAACGTAGAAGTATAGTGAGCAGGAACAGGGGGGAAGGGAGGGGAGCCATGCGATTACCGGGGACAGAGATTTAGCCCTATGATAAAAAGTATCTCGTTTAGCCCGCCTTTATATTTTTTACCAGGCTAAAAAGGCTTTTAGCTGGTTAAAAATATAATGCTTTTTTTGCTATACATAACAAAGCTTTATCGGATAAGATATTCGTGAGATTATTTCTTGTAGAATGTCCGATAGAGTCTTGTTATGTATGTGGAGGATTTCAATTAAACTTCTTAGCAAAAAAAAGCTCCTGGCGGGCGGTTGTGGTAATGAGATGTCCAGAAGCTATTTACCTCTAGAAGCTATAAAGCAGATTAATAAATCATTTAATAAAATACCGGGAGAGAGAAGAAGAGGCCATCTTTTTAAGAGAGCAATTCCTAGAAGAGCAAGAGTTTAAGCCCGTAGTGTATGTACTGTGTTAAACGCTGTTTTATAATTCTGATAGCTCCTCAATAATTTTTTTAATACTATCGACGCATTGTTCTAAAAAAGGAATAACAGGTTGATTATTTGAAGAAAAGTGAAATGATACCCATGTGATTATTTCTTTTGTTCCAGAGCCAATAGTTGCAGGGGGATTATTTACATCGAACTTTTGTCCTCCGGGTATTACCATCTTTCCCATCCGAATTTGTGTACCAGAACCCATAGATATAGAAGCTCCCTCCCCCAAACTGATGCTAGTTCTGCCAGATGTCAATTTAAGTTGTTTAATTTCTCTTCTTTCTTGAGGTGTTAATTGTCGATGTTTATTTTCATTGCACAAATCCATAAATTGTGGTAGCCAGACATTAGTTGGGTCAGAGAAATATTGATATGACCCAATTTTTATCACAATATCAGGACGTGATACACTTAATCCAGGTATACATTTTTCAATCCTTTTTTGATGTTGAAAATCGGATTTGGACTGCTTCTCTAATGCGTAAGGAAAGTAGATTTTTGGATTTGATATTTCTTGGTCGCCATATTTAATAAATAATCCATGGGCGGTAAAGTCTAAAGCTGATCTTAGGTTTTCCATTAAATTTTTTATTTCAATTAAAAGCTCTGATTTGATGGATTTTTCACGAAGTGATTGTTCATAAATCTTTTTGATTTTACCAAATTGATTCTCTGCATGTTTTATCAATTTTTCTGCATCATTAAAATATGACATATTCAACCTCCAAGATGTCGTCTAACGTAAAATGACCAAACTGCTTTGTTTATGCACGCCTCTATCTGTCTGCGTGCGAACACGCACAGGCAGAGGTGAAATTTCGAAAATTAACCGCTAATTTTCCTTTTTCTATATCTTTATATATTCTTATGCTTATTATAACTAATTTTACTAATTCTACAAATGATATTTGTATATATAGATAAGTCAAGGAGTCCTTCTTGTATCGGGAAGAATCCCTTATAATTATATGAAATAATGAGCAATATAAAGATAAACAAAGATAAAAGAACCTTAATACATTAAAGAAGCTGATAATACATTAATATTGACTTATATATGGTTATATGATAATATAATCATATACTTCTTGGTTTTACTTGATTCAAAATCCATAAAAAAGGAGGTGAAAAATAAATGGCCACAGTAATAACAGTTCCTCGTGATTCATCCTTACAGTTTAGACTGGTAATAGGCACTAATCCGGAAACCGGAGCACCTATCATCAACAGCAAGACCTTTGCTAAGATTAAATCAGCTGCTTTAGACCAAGATGTCTATGACACAGCTACCGCTTTAGCAGGTTTGCAGAAGTACACTGTAGATGAAACCAGACTTGAAAAAGAATCTCAACTTACTGAATAAACGTTAGTAATTGTAAACCCTAAACAAAAAAGGAGGTGAAAAATAATGGCAACCGAATTAGGAGAGGTAACCAGTTATAAAAGACTCTATATGCAGTTTAGAGATAGTGCTGCAAAGACAACAAATATCACTTTAAATAATCCTAAAAATTTGGATGACGGGGATTATGTTGATTTAGCGGCACAAGATGCAGCAATAGAAGGAGTTATGGATACGATCATCGCTAAGAACATCTTCCATAATAATGGTAATGACTTAGTGGCTAAGGTAAATGCCCGCATACTTGATTATAGTTCAACTGATGTTGTGGACGTATAACATTAATACTAATTTAATATAAAGTCTCCTTGGAAGGCTCCGCGGACCTTCCCTGGAGCATTGGGAAGGGGAGTTAAAATGATAGAAGGATTTATCACAAAATACCTGTTGGATTTTGCCATTGTTTTTATAGTAGGCATGATGAGCAAACTGATGATCAGTAAATTTGGAGAAGACCGGGCAAGCAAGATCAAAGACGCCATCCTGGCGGCCATGCTTTGGGCAGAAGAAGAACTGGGCATAGGTAATGGTGAGGAAAAGTGGAAAATAGCCTGGGTAAAATTAATTGAAATATTAAGGAAACAAAAAGTTGAATTAAAAGAGGGCGAAATATCCTATGTAAAGGATCTGATGAAAGCGACTGTTCCGGAGGTGAACGAAATTATCTATAAAGCTATGCCTGATGTAGTAAGAAACGGCAGGACTTTAAGATATAAATAATTAATGGGTATAATTAATGATATAGAATTAACTGAATATTTTTCTTTACTTGAATTTGAGTGTCCCTGCTGCAGGCGGGTTATGCTCTCTCCGGACTTACTTGCCAGGTTAAACCATTTAAGGATGGTGATCAATAAGCCGATATCCGTCAATTCCGGTTACCGGTGTAAAGAAGAAAACCATAGAGTCGGGGGAGTTACCGGTTCTTATCATCTCCTGGGTATGGCGGTAGATATTCACGTGGATGATTTTTCAATTTTCGATCTTCTCCTATATGCTCAGGAAATGGACTTTACTGGAATCGGCTTTTATGAAAAGGAAAACTTCTTGCACCTGGATATTAGGCCTGGAAAAAAGAAGGTTTGGAAAGGAAGTAAATTAATTGGATATTGAATATATGCTGAAATTAATAGCAAATAATGGCTTTCCCCTGGTACTTTCTGTCTATCTGGTGTGGAAATTAGAGTTTTTTATCAATGAAATCATCAAGAATCAAAAGGAATTCTCCCAGTCTGTTACCGTTGAAATCAAAGAAATCAAGAAAACAATCAATGATCTACGGGTTGATTTTGCAAAAAACCGCTAAAAGCCTTATGTATCAACGGTTTCGGCGTTTTTAAGAAAAAGCTCTAATACGGCGTATATGAGCTTTATTTTTTTTATTTGATGATTTATACCAAAAGGCATAAAATAAGTGCTTAAAATGCCTTTAAATTAAAGCTGTTTTTTCTTAGTTTCCCAAAATACCTGTTTTTTGCCCTTTATCCCTCATTATTCCCCTTATATCACCCGTTTACTCCATATTTATCCACATTATCAGGCTATTTTGGGTATAAGCTGTTAATAACTAAAGAGTTTTCAAGGTATCAACAAAATAAAAGGAGAGGAGAGAAAAAGTGCTTATTAGTAAAATTGGCAATGATCCTTCTTATACTCAAGCATATCCGAAAAACAATAATCTAAAAGTGTTTTTGAGGGAAATTTGGTTTTTTCAAAAATTTGTGCTAAAGTGAAGAAGGTTTTTTAAAAACCGTGTCGTAAGTAATAATTGGTATGTTTTATGTGATTTAAAATATATTAAACTATTAGACAATAATTTCATATTTAGTAACTTGAAATATAACTTTAATTTATATAGTGTGACTGTATGAAGGTAACAGGAGAGACTTTTTCTTTTCATCATAAAAGAAAAAGAGCCGAAGGGGTAAGATATCAAAAATATCTAAACTCTCAGGCAAAAGGACCGTTGCTGGACAGGACTCTGGAGAGCTTTATACTAAAAGGCACCGACGGGGCAATTCCTAACAATTAGGAATCACCTACAGAGGCTTTATATTATTTCCTAATTTTACAGGAAGAATCTTTCAGGTAAAAGGACAGAGTAAGAATAGTACTATAACTATTTTTATTCTGTCCTTTTTTTTAAAAATAATATTCGGTTAATCAAAAGCTGATAAAGGTAAACTATCCGAAAGGATAGGGCGCAAAGTCATGGGTCTAAGATATTGTCATTCTCAGACAATATTATGACTGCCAGGCTACCGGCTTTTTTGCGTGAATAATTGAAAAATATAAAATCATAATAAATAATAAAAGGAGATGTTTTTTTAATGAAAAATATGAGAAATAACATAACATTAATATTACTATCTTTATTATTAATGACTTTCTTTGCAGGTTGTTTTCTTTCCCCCCCCTACAAATCATGCCCCTACTATTACCTCAACTGAGATTACTACTGCGACGGTGGGGGTAGTCTATACCTATGATGTAGATGCCACTGATCCTGATGGGGATACTTTAACTTATTCCCTTGCTACCAAGCCCCTTGATATGACCATTGATTCGATAACTGGTGTAATAAATTGGACTCCTGATACTACAGGAGAGTACGATGTAACCATAGATGTTGAAGATGGAACTTTAAATGATATTCAAAGCTTTATTATTAAAGTTAGTAAATCATCCCCGGTTTCTCCCCCGGCAACACCTCCTGATGATATTGAAGAGATTGAATATAAAGTTGTAGCCTCAGCACAGATTGATTTATATGAAGGAGGAGTAGTGGAAGTGACTGATGAGACGAGTGAGGTATATGGGACCAGTTTAGTCATTGATTCAAAGAATAAAGATTCATTCGATAAACATCGTGGAAAATCAGAGATTTCCATACTAATTAATGCTCAGGTATTAGGAACAAACTACTTAGGTGATTATCAAGGATGGGTAGTAACCCCGGTAGGTGTGACAGCAACTGAAGATGTACTTGGATCAATTATGGGAAGTTTGAATTTAGCCTATAATGAGGATAAATTAAGCAATTCAGGAGTAGCTAAGAATACTATTCCTAATGTTTATAGGGTTCTATGCGTTTATGATCCTAAATACAAAATGCCAATACCGATACCCGGATTCGCCTGGGAAAAAGTCCCTGAAGAAAAAATTACCTACGAAACGGATAGAGTCAAAATTAAAATTGGTATAAGGGATCTTCTTTATCTATTTGCTTTGACAGTGACAAATTGTGAACCACCCACTAATCTGGGCACTCCTTTCCCTGGAGATTTAATCTATCGTTTGAGTGATGTAGGAGCGAATGATAATTGGATACCTGGACATGTTGGAATTTATGTCGGAGAGAGATACCATAAGGATGATGGACTCTATAATGTTATTGAAGAACTGGGAAGCCCATTGGGTATGATAGGTTTAGGTCCAGATAAAGTTATAAGGACATATTATAAAGATATTACTAAATTTGGTGGTGATCAATACGTATATATGGGAGCTCGTGAACCAAAGATTCAGAAATTAAACCATAATGAAAGGAATGCTCTTATCGCATTTCTTGAAAATCAGGTTGGTAAAGGATATGCTTTTTTTAATACAATTATTGGACTCTATTTCGGTCTGGCAAGGGGAGAAATGGTAAAAGGTCCGAACAAATACAATTGTGTGGGATTGACTGAGGTAGCCTATGAATGGGTAAATATTAATATTGTAAACGATGAAGATGAAGGTAATTCATCAGATACTAAACCTCCGGATGCCATATTAACTCCCCAAGAGCAAATGCACCGAACAGACCCTGCAAGTGGTATAATCGATCAAAATATCCCACCAGTAATTTCCAAGTTAAAAAGTACTCCTTGGGATTCTGTTGAGACAACTAAAATGTTTACTATTAGTTGTTATGCTACTGACCAAGATCAAGATAGCCTAACTTATATTTGGACCATTCCCGGCCTTTCAGAACCTTTGATAAAAGGTAAAGATATTATTTGGACTTCTCCTGATATATCAACAGAATTTACAATTTACTGTAAAGTTAAAGATAATTATGGTGGTGAAGATGAAAAATCAGTGAAAGTATCGAATCTACCAGATACTTATGTAATTACAGCCTCTGCAGGTTCCAATGGATCCATAGATCCTTCCGGAGAGATAACTGTAAATAAGGGCGATGATCAATCATTTACCATTACATCAAATGAAAATTATCAGATTGCTGATGTCCTAGTGGATGGAAGCTCAGTAGGAGCAGTAAGTTCCTATACCTTTAACAATGTAACTGAAAATCATACAATATCGGCTACTTTCATTGAAGAGATAATTAACCATGCTCCAGTTATAAATTCTACTCCTATCACTACTGCCACCCAGGATGAAACCTACAATTATGATGTTAATGCTGTCGATTCAGATGAGGATGACTTGACTTATTCTTTAACTACCAAACCCAGTGGAATGATTATCAATTCTTCAACCGGATTAATTACCTGGACTCCTAGTTCTACGGGAGAGTATGATGTCACTGTAAAAGCAAGTGATGGGGATCTCTTTGATACCCAGGAGTATGCCATTACCGTTTCTACTGTTATACCAGATACTTTTACTATTACAGCTTCTGCAGGTTCCAATGGCTCAATAAACCCCTCCGGGGATGTCATTGTAAACGAAGGTTCAGATCAATTGTTTACCATTTCTCCTGATTCTGGTTATCAGATAGATGATGTCTTGGTAGACGGAAGCTCAGTAGGAGCAGAAAATTCATATACCTTTACTAATGTAACACAAGACCATACCATATCGGCTAGTTTTAATTTAATTGCATCTAATGGCCCAGTACATAATCTTACCAAAGATACTTATTATGATACTCTTCAAGCGGCTCTTACCGAAGCTGATGTTGGTGACAGCATAGAAGTTTCTGGAGGTAATTATGATTTTGGTTCTTTAAATGTAAGTGGTATAGAAATAATATTAAATCCAGGAAATTACTTATTCGGTAACTTAGTTTTAGAAAGCGGAGCTAAATTCTTAATAACTTCTGATACTTCTCTTGAAGGATTTAAAGGAGCAAATATTATTGCAGACAATATCAATATTGGCAATGACTGTATAATCTCAGCCAATGAAACGGGCTATCTCCCTATGGATGGTCCAGGAGCTGGAGAAAGCAATATATATTGCGATTCTTGGCGTCGTGGAGCAGCAGGATATGGGGGGAAGGGAGGAAGTACAGGATATATAGGAACATATGGTATTGTTTTAATTAATGCAAATGGAGGAGATTCATACGGAAATTTATCTGAACCAATAGATCTCGGGTCCGGAGGACAATATTATAAAGGTGGCGGAGCTATTAAAATTGAAGTTTCAGGAACTTTAAAAAATGAAGGTATTATCTCTGCAAATGGTAAAGGGCCTTTAGCTGGAAGTAGCGGAGGAAGTATTTGGATACAAGCAAATAATTTAACCGGCATGGGAAACATTTCAACTAATGGCGGTTCTGGAAGTTGGGACGATTTAGTTGAGATTTTTCACGGATCCGGAGCAGGGGGTAGAATAAGTATAGAATATAATACTTCTGACTTCCCTATTGAAAATCTCTTCTGTAAAGGAGGAGAAATAATAAATAATATTCCAGAAAAATGCAAAGAAAAAGCTCTTGGAGAAAATGGAACCATTGTCATAAATGGAACTCAGATTCAATGAAAATAACTTTTTAAAAATAATTTGACATTGTTATATCATAGTTATATTATGTGCAGTAGTAAGTAATAATTATTAATGGAGGTATAACTATGAGTAACCAGTTGATTGCCTCTGAAGAAACTCTTTCTACTGAAATAATAAACCATTGGGACCTTGAAAAAGCCTGGAGCATTTTCAATTTTTTAGATATTAGTGAAGGAACCAGAAAAGATTATCAATACCGTATAGGCCATTTCCTTAATTTTATCGATGGTGAAGGTTTGAATCAGGATAGCTTCCTGGAATATAAGAAGTATTTAAAACTCCGGACCGATTACACGGTTGCAACAAAAAACAAGTATTTGATTACCGCTAAAATCTTTCTAAAAGAATTGAACCGGAGAAGATTATTACCGGTTGATATTACCCAAAATATAAAATCATTTAGCCAGTCTAAAAAACACAAAAAAGAAGGCCTAAACGAACAGGAAATCGAAAAATTAACTTTTGCCTTAAAGGAACTTCCCAACAGCCTTCACAATACCCGGATAAAAGCAATTATCAGCCTGCTGGTATTGCAGGGATTAAGACAGGTAGAAATAACCCGGTTAGATGTAAAAGATGTTGACCTTATAAGAAAGACGGCTTTAATCGAAGGTAAGGGCAGGGATGATAAAGAAATCATTTATCTGCATCCGGAAACAGTAAGGCAGATCAAACGGTATCTGAAAGCAAATAACCTCAAAGACGGCGCTCTATTTGTCAGTAATAGCAATAACAGCAGAAATACCAGGATAACTACCAGGGGATTAAGATTGATCATAAAGAAAATATTGGGGGGATTGGAAATTAATAAGGGCGTTCATGGATTCAGGCATTATTTTACTACTACTTTGCTTAAAAATTATCAGGGTGATCTTTTAAGGGTTGCCCAATATACCAGGCATAGAAGTTTGGAGATGTTACAAGTTTATAATGACAATATTGAGATGGAAAATGATTTGCCGAAATATTATAAGACGTTCAAGGGAGTAAAGTTTTAATAAGCAAATTTATTCTACTTCCCATAACTCTAATTACAGGAAGTAGAAAAAAAGTAATTAGAATATGTCAACAAAGCCGGCAATGTCATCGCTAACAACGAGTGGCAGGCTACCTTAGAACCATAAATGAATGGTTTGGTTATTAAATAATTAAAATAGGGGGAAAATAATGATAATTAATATAGATGCAAATCTTGAAAACGCAGACTGGTCAAAAAAAAACCTGGGATTTACCCGAATATAAATCAAAGGAATTTATGGATTGGTTAAAGTTCTCTGGAATGACTCTTGAAAAATTCAAACAGTTACCAGTTTATAAATGGAATTTAAAAGCAGGGAACATAAAAGAATAAATGACCGAAATTTACTGTAAAAATTACAATCAATAAAAATAAGAAGGCAATGACCACACAAAACAAGCGTTGCAAAAAGCCAGAAAAGAAGCATTACATTAAGGAATTAGAAAAGAAAGGTTTTTCAAATTAAAAAATAAATAAGAAAAAAGCGATAAACTTAAAAGTAGGTGAAAAATTATGAACAAAAAAACTATTGAAAAAAATAATGTTTTAACCATAGGAAAACTATCAGAAGTTTCCGGAACAAGACTAACCACACTTAAATATTATACTGAACTTGGAATTTTGCCTTTTAACCAGGCCGAAAAAAGATTAACCCGGAAATACAAAGAAGGAGAAGTATTAGAACGCCTTGAAAAAATTAAAGAATTGAAAGAAAAAAGATTAACTATAAAAGAAATTATTGAGCATTTTAATAAGCCTACTAAAGAAAGATAAAACATACAAATTTTAAACGTATAGAAAATATCTATTTTTTATACAATAGGTCGTTCATAAATAGAATACTCTGCAAAATATACCGATTGATAGCATAAACAAAGTAATTCGGTCATTTTACAACAACCAGTTTTTTAAAGGAGATAGTATGAAGTGGTTTGACGAAATTTTACAGGACTTAATTGAAAAATATGGGGAAGAAAAAGTTACTAAAAATCTTGACAAACTGATCAATAATTCTTTACCGGAAGTAGCACAACTTATCCGCAATTCACTAAAAGACTCTTCACAAGACATGTTAGACGAGCATAGATTAAGACGTACAAGTTTTGAGTCAAGATTATTATTAAGATGGAGGAAACCTATTAATTTACTTAGAGCTTTCCAAGTCATTGCATTAGAATCAGGAGAAGAATTTTATAAAGAAATAAATGCTGATGTTGTGAATGATGAACCAGATAAAATAAAAGCATTGATATTTACACATGCAAGGGCTTGTAGAATAACGGATGAAATTTTATGCTTATTAAGGGGTGGCTTTGCAGATGCTGCTTTTGCTAGGTGGAGAACATTACATGAATTATCAGTATTATCATTTTTTATTTCAAAAAATGATAATGAACTCTCTCAAAGTTATTTGGATTATAATGTAATTGACTCTTATAAAGAAATGGAAGAATATACTTCCTATCAAAATATATTAGGACTAAAACCACTTGACGAGATAACGATAGAATCATTGGAGCGTAAAAAGAATAATTTAGTTATGAGGTACGGAAGAAATTATTCAAAAAAATATGGTTGGGCGGCTAATATTTTACCAGCGGAAAAGTGTAATTTCAAGGGAATTGAAGAATGGGTTGGATTAAACCACTTGAGACCTTATTATAAGTTGGCATGCAACAATATACATTCTGGGGCAAAGGGTAGTTTGTATAATTTAGGTTTAATTAAAAATGATGGAAGTGTCCTATTGTGTGGTTCGTCTAACTATGGTTTAGCAGAGGCAGGACAGAATACTGCAATCTCATTACAACAAATATGTACAGTTTTGTTAATACAGAGGACAGAATACGAACATTTAGTTTTTGCAAAAGTTATGGAAATATTATCACATGAAATATGTGAGGCATTTGTTGCAGTACAAAAACAGATTGAGCTAGAAGAAAAAAATGCGCTTTAGCTTCAATCGTCGTATAATAAAATACACAAATAAAATACTTCAATTATTTTAAGCTGTCGAAAACTTTTCTTAAAGAGGTAACATTATGAATAAAACTGAACTTGGTTCAAAAACTGCAAAAGGAGGATTTGCAAACGAAAAGGCAATTTGTAAAAAATTTAATTCTTGGAGAAATGATATAGAAGCACAAGAATGGCTTAATATAATGGGGTATGACATTAAAAAACTTAATTCTGTAAAAGCAATTCAGATTCCTACCAGTATAAAGAAAATCGATTTAAGTAAGTTTGAGGTTAAAGAAGAAGAAGAAGAAGAATATGAACAGTTTGTAAGATTTAAAAAGGCGGATGCTCAGATAAGAATCATTATAATGATTGGAAATATATTAAAAATTGAAAATTTATCGCTAAAGAAAGCAAACTCTGATGCTGATTATAATCAAATTGACAAAAGAACTGTTGAAGTCTATCGAGAAATATGGAGCTTTGACGATGAAATTGCTTTTTGGCTTAAACTTTTCACCGGAGAATTAGATCCTAAAAGATATTCAAGAAAAACAGGTATTAAAAAATTCAAAGATAAAAGACGCTTGTTCTTGAATGAGATGCCAGAAATAATTCAAAAAAAGATTATTTGTTTTTTCAAGAGAAATAGAATTATGGTAATAAGTGATATAATCAAGGGTAGAGGTGGATTATCTGCAGATTGGATATTAGTTACAAGATTTAACCCAAATAACAAGACAACTACATGGACGCTCAAAGATATAAATGTTGCAATGAATTTTTTTGGAAGTGGTGAAATCTGTGTTTCGCCAAGAGGAAGTTTACATATTGGAAAGGTAACTATGCAAAGAAAAGGCGGAACCCCGGACCCTACAAAAATACAATTCAAAATGAAACCATGCCAGCTATTTGAAATAGGAGAATAATAATGAAAGTAAATAAAGTATACTTAGGTGACTGTATAGAAATTATGAAAAGTTTACCGGATAAGTCTATAGACTTAGTGTTTGCAGACCCACCTTTCAATATAGGTATAAAATACGATACCCACAATGATAACATGCCTTATGAAGAATATTATAAATGGTCCGAAAAATGGATAGGAGAAATAGGAAGATTGCTTAAAAACAATGGGACAATATATATTGCTATTGGCGATGAATTTGCAGCAGAAATAAATATTATTTTAAAAAAGGCAGGTTTTTATTTCAGGAATTGGATTACATGGTATTACACTTTTGGACAAAATCAGAGGAAAAAATTTAATCGCGCTCATACACATATTTTATATTTTGTTAAAGACAAAAAACAGTTTACGTTTAACGATAAAAATATAAGAATACCTTCGGCAAGGCAACTTATCTATAAAGATAAACGTGCAAATCCTATTGGAAAAATACCCGATGATGTTTGGCAATTTTCAAGAGTTTGTGGCACTTTTAAGGAGCGTATTGAGAAACATCCCTGTCAAATGCCTGAAGACTTATTAAAATTAATAATAAAAGCAAGTTCTAATGAAGGAGATTTAATTTTGGATCCTTTTGGTGGGACAGGAACAACAGCTATGGTAGCCAAAAGATTAAAACGAAATTTCATAACAATGGAAATATCAGAGGAATATTATAATGCTATATTAAAAAGATTGGATGGTAAAGTTGCAGAAATAAGAAAAAATAAAAAGGTTGAATTTAAAGAGCAGATAACATTATTCGATGCTATGCGATTGTCGCAAAAATTACGATAGATTAAACAAAAGGGAATTTTTCATGCAAATAATTGCTTTAATCAATCAAAAAGGCGGAGCGGGAGAAACCACTTGCGCCATTAATATAGGAATGGGCCTAAATAAGCTTCAGCAAACATATTAGTATTTCTACTGCCCTACTCTTCCCCTACTCTATTTATCATAAAACTATTTATTTATAAAAATGTTTAGTGCTCTTTATCTTTTGGTGGACATGGATCATTTCCTGGTTTAATGGTATCTTTGCTTCTAATCCGGCCATTTCTACCCATGACTGTCAACTCTCCACCGCCTTGATTACCTAACATCGTTCTTGCCGAATTAATGGCATCTTGTTGAATATCATGAACACTTGATGCTTTACCAGCATCATTTCTTCTGTTCACCCATTTACCATTTGGTTAACCTCGGTCTATATTTTTAATTGAAATTCTTATTTTCTTTAATTAGTTTCAATTATTTTAATTTCTCATTTTCAATAAGATGTAGATAATAGCTTAAATCTAAGGAATCAAGTAATTCTGGATAGTATTGAGAAGCATAAAATGCCACCGTTCCAAGGACTATCCTTTCATTTTGTTTTAGCGTTGGTGGACGCCATTTAGTTGCGGGCAAACTGATTCTTTTAGATAGGTCTATGGGGGTAGCGAATCCGAGTGTTTTGGTTATATTCCACAACTCCTCATCATTTTTTTTACAAACATACACGTTCTTGAACATTTTCGCCGTTAATTCAGGGAAAGCACTGCCAAAACCCAAACCTTTTATTAAAAACAGACTTATTCTAGATTGAGCCTCCTCTGGTAGAACCTTCGCCCCAAGTTTTTTCTGAATTATACCAGATATTCTTTTCCGTTTTCTTTCGCGGGTTTCGGTGCCAGAAGGCTTAAATAGATCATATAAAGTTAAGCCAGTGGAGCTCTCCCATAATGGCCAATATATAAAATCAGCAAATGTATCAGGTTCCTCTCCATCTTCTTTTTTGAAATCGCTAAGGCGTTTCTTTTCAGATTTCTGTATATCTTTTGTTATATTGTCAAAAATCATATCTTGCGTGGAGAGCATTTTATTCAATATATCCAACTTATTACCTCTGGTATGACCCAATACTGCTCCGGTTTCATATCCAATCTGAAGTAATGAGATACAGGTGGCTAAGGACATATAATGTTTTTCGAAAAGCTTATTCCTAGTCAAAGACTCTACTATTAACTTTGCCAGGAAATCCTGCAAGTTTATATATACTTCCTTTTTTGACATCTACTCGCCTCTTTTTATAATTTCATTGCAAAGGTCTAAATAATCTTTGGATCCGTAGCTATTTGGTTTATATTCAAAAATACTTTTACCAAAACTTGGGGCTTCGGCCAAAGATATGTTATCTCTAATTAAAGTATTAAATAGTTTATCACCAAAATACTCTTTTATTTTTTCTACAACTTCCCGGTTAAGATTTTTTCTATTATCAAACCTCATGGCTATAATTCCGGCAATTTCAATATTTTTATTTAATCTTTTTTTAACTATGGTGATAGTTTCTAAAAGTTTTGTCATCCCCTGTAAGGCTAAAAATTCTGTTTGTAAAGGGATGTATACTTTTTGAGCAGTGGTAAGAGCATTTAAAGTTAAAAGGCCTAAGCTGGGAGGGCAATCTATAAAAACATAATCAAATTTATTTAATCCATCTAAAGTTTCTTTGAGTAAAAATTCTCTGCCGGCCAATCCTGAAAATTCTATCTCGGCTCCGGATAAGTTGAGAGAAGAGGGGACCAGGCTAAGACCATCTCTTTCGATAATTGTTTCTTTTAAAGTTACAGTTCCTTTTAAAAGCTCATAAACTGTATTATTAAGCTCGTGGGCAGGGATACCCAGGCTGTAGGTTAAATGTGCCTGTGGATCTAAATCTATCAACAAGACGCGCTTCCTAAGCTTATTTAAGCCCGCTCCTATATTAACTGCGCAAGTAGTTTTTCCCACCCCGCCTTTTTGATTGATTAAAGCGATTATTTTCATATATTTACCTACATTATTTACTTTTAAAATATATTAGCATATAATAATAAATATTAAAAGCTTTTTTTAGATATATTTTTATAAAATAATATTAATAGTAATTGTTTTTTTGAGGTGCTAATATGAATAAAATTAATCTTGAAAAATATCTTTATCAGTTGCTCGATTTAAGCACCTTTTATCAGTATAGTAGAACTTTATATGAAGATACTAACCTTATAAATGTGATAAAAAAGAATCAATATGAAAGTCTTAAGAAAACTGTTATTTCCACGGAAAAGCTTAATGTTGATAATCAAACATTTGAAGACATTTATAGACCAAAATTAGAAGGTAATGTAGATAATCGTATTAAAAATGGTATTAAAATATTAAGACAACAGATAATCGTATCTTCGCACACAGTTTTCGAGAATTATTTATGTAATGTAGTAAGAGTTTATCTCAATGTATTTCCAGAAGTATTAAAAAACAGAGATAAAAGCATTAAATTTAGGGAAATAGTTAATCTAAAAGATAATGGTTCTATACTAAATTATATTATTGAAAAGGAAGTTAATGATTTTAATTGGCTTAGCCTGGAAGAAAAGAAAGATTATTTAATAAAAAGATTGAAAATATTAAATCCAAAAGGTCTTTGGGAAGTAGATGGTGAGTATTTACTAAAAGAAATAGACGACAAAAGACACTCTATTATACATGATGAAAACCCAGTTGAAATTTCCGAAGAAGATTTATTTAAATATCTATATTATCTTAATAGAATTATTTTTAGCCTATCAGTTGATGCCAAAATTTATCAAGGCATAGATTTTATTTGGCAAAATATAAGTGAACAAATACCAGCAAAAGATAAACCTTGTTTACAATAATAAAGCTATTAATTTATAAAATAATTTTCTATATTTTTAATTGTAAGTTACTACTGATAGAATAATTCATTGTTATAAATTGAATTATTGCTTTTTACTATTTTAAAGAGAAGGGATATATAATTAAATAAATGATTAATATATATACAATAAAAGGCAAAATAGATGTTCCCGGGGATGCATTACTAGTTTTCATAGATGAAACTGGTAATGAATACTTAAAAGACAAGGAATATCCAATATTTGGACTCGGGGGTTGTGCAGTAATCTACAAATACTATAATAAATTGATTAGAGAACCTTGGAGCATAATGAAAGATCGTTTTTTTAATGGAAGAGAAAAAATCTTGCATGCTAAAGATCTCTTTCATCCTACAGAATGTCAAATAAATGCGATAGCAGAATTATTTAAGAACAATACATTTTCAAGAGTTGCTGCTGTTTTGTCCACTAAAACAATAAATAATACTGAATATGATATATATAACTTAATAGCAAGATGTTTGTATAATAGGATTATCGATATTGCAAAATGGACTTGCTTCAAAAGCGTTGTCATTATGGTGGAAGATTCTCAAAGATGTAATGCATTGGCAAAAAAATATTTTCCAGCATATGTATTTCAAGAATACAACAAAGAGATAAATAAAAATACAAAAATGCCCTCAAATTATTATTTTGTGAAAAAAGATTTAGTTGAACCTGGAGCAGAGGTTGCCGATTTTATAATCCATACTGCCGGTGCTCAGATGAGAAATAGAATAAATAACAAAATAAAAAGCCGGAAAGATTATAAGATAATTTTTGAAGATATAAATGAAAAATATTCAAGCTGTATGTTCATCGATAAAATAAGCAAAAAATCTACACCATAACGCTATAATTAAAAAATTATGTGCATCTAAGACTAAAAAGTATTTGTATAAACATTAAAATATGTAGCGTTATAAAAAAATATTTATTGTAATGGAAGGGGAGGGAAGAGAAAAAAATATAAAGTGGTGCATTTTTCGCTTGAATTTTGCATGTGGAAAATGTATAATCATTGTAGATACATTATATAGTTTAATTTTGAAAGGAAGGTGCTGTATGCAGACTACGATTAAAAAATGGGGAAACAGTCTGGCATTACGGATTCCCAAATTATTTGCATTAGATGCAAACTTAAAAATAAATAAAATGGTTGATATATCTATCGATAAGGGTAGCATTATTATTACGCCAATTGGCGAAAAAGAATATTCTCTCGAAAAACTTTTAAAAGGCATCTCTAAAAGTAATCTTCACGGAGAAATTGACATCGGAGCACCGGTTGGGAAAGAAATCTGGTGATGGCGGGTAATTTTATTCCACATAGAGGTGATGTGGTTTGGATCGATATGCAGCCTCAAGCCGGCCATGAACAATCCGGAAGACGTCCCGCAATTGTTCTTTCGCCAAAATCTTATAATGGTAAAGTTGGCCTGGCCTTATTGTGTCCGATAACTAATCAAGTGAAAGGGTACCCATTTGAAGTTATGATCCCATCCGGATTAAAGGTGACAGGGGTTGTTTTATCGGACCAGGTAAAAAGCCTTGATTGGAAAATTAGAAATGCTGAATTCTGTGATAAATTACCTGAGGCTGTGATCCTGGAAATATTAAAAAAACTTGAGACACTGCTAAGTTTTAATGGGTAGCGTACTTGCCTTCAATAAATCTTACTACTTAATCAATCTTTCCAGAAAATACTTTCACTAAATTAAATCAAAAATAATCTATTTTATTAGAATAAAGTTTTTATTTAATGAAAAGGGCAGGGGATCATTCTTTACATGAAATTACTTGCCTTGCAAGGGCTCTTTTTTTATAAAGGGCAGGCTTCTAACTTTCTTTTCAATTTTTTCCTTTTCTTATTTTCCTTATCCATAAAGGCTATTGTTAGAAAATAATACATATACTTGACATATTATATTACATACTATAAAATGGTATCAAAATAAAGGAAGGATAGGAGGAAATGTATCATGGATACCCTCACCGGAAGAATTTCTAATAGAATAAAAAAAATAAGAGAAAGATTGGAATTATCTCAGGAGGATCTCGCCAAGAGGATGGGAATTAGCAGGGTTGCCGTTTCACAGATAGAGAATGGTCGTCGCAAAATATGTACTGAAGAACTGATTAAACTATCCAGGATATTTAATGTTACAACAAATATTTTGCTTAATTTAGATGAGGATATTGAAGTTGTGTTTGAAAAAAGCAAGAAACAAAAAGTGGAAAAGAAAAACGAAATAAGAATCAGCGTACCACAGAAAAATATTGAAAAATTCAAAGAAGTACTGCTTTATATCTTAGGGAAAGTCGGTTCTAAGCCCAACGTAGGTGAATCTGTATTATACAAACTGCTTTACTTTATCGACTTTAATTATTATGAAAAATATGAAGAACAACTAATTGGGGCTACCTATATCAAAAACCATTATGGACCAACACCCAAGGAATTTGTTAAAATCGCTGAGGAGATGCAGGGGAAAGACCTGGTTAAGATACAGGATGAATACTTTCAATATCCCCAAACAAAATATATACCGCTTAGGGATCCTGATTTATCCAAATTGAGCACTAAAGAGCAAAGGGTCATCGATGATGTTTTGAATATACTATCAGATATGAATGCCAAAAAAATTAGCGAATATTCGCATAATGATGTTCCCTGGATGACTACAGAAGAAGGGGATATAATCGATTATGAATCCGTATTTTACCGCACCGCATTTTATTCAATGAGGGAGTATAGTGAAGAAGAAGATATTTAATGAGATACGAATGTTCAAGGAGTTTGAGAGAGAGTTTAGGAAATTCCTTAAAAGGTTTAAGACCCTTAATGAGGATTTAAACACGTTTATCAATACTCAATTAAAGATAGCTCATAAATTAAATATTATAGATAATAAAAGTATTGTTAGAATTTCTAATATCGGCATTGATAGGCCTAAGATTTACAAAGCTCGAAAATTTGCCTGTAAAGCATTAAAAGGAAAAGGAGGATTTAGTGGAATCCGGATTATCTATGCCTATTATGATGAAGAAGATGTCATAGAGTTCATAGAAATATACTATAAAGGTGAAAAAGCAAACGAGGATAGAGATAGAATTATAAGGTATTACAAAAAAAAGAGCTAATAGTTCTGATTATAAGATATAAGAGTTTTCCTAAATATTATAAGAGAAAAGAGGTGACAAAAAATGAGTAAAGGTAGAGATCGTAGTATCTATCGAACAAGTAATGGTAAATGGGTGAACAGAAGAAATGATGCTGGTAAAGCATCAAGTGTTCATGATATTCAACAAGATGCCATTAATTCGGCAAGAACGATGTT
>ASPA01000016.1 GCA_000405605.1 Atribacteria bacterium SCGC AAA255-G05 | reverse complement strand
TACTTCTCCTCATTTTCTTTTCTCTTTTGATTTTTTAAAATTAACAGCAGCAACAACAGCAAATTTTTTTACTACTTGTTGTTGTATTGGTATTGGTTTCGGTTTTTATTGCTAGTGGCACTCTCATACTCTCTTTTTCTGTAAAGTCTTGATAACTTGTACTATTTATTTCTACTAAAATAGATACATATCTATCAACTATCTTATCCATAACTGTAATATAATTAACATGTGGGTGAGTAGTAATTAGAAAGTCAATCTAGGAAATTCTAAGATTTTGAAGATATTTTAATATTAAACTTTCGCTGGAACCAGAACCAATCATCGCCACTTCATCATTTGAAGAAATGAATCCTAAAGTGTCGCCCTGGCCGATATCAAGAAAATGGATTGATATGGTACCTTGGGCAAAAAGAATAATTGTCTAAGAAAATGGGATGTGTCCCTATTCAAATTAAACTCTCATATAGTGAAAGAGACGCTCAAATTTATTTTTCTATAATTTTTATCTTAATTTTGTTGTAATCTTTTAATTTCTTCCTTCAATTCTTCAATTATTTCAGGATTGTATATAATTTTCTTTTTTCCTTCTTTCACTGAAATGATATAAAATACTTTCCCTCCATATTTTTCAGTAAATTTTTTATGTGTTCTTTTTTGAAATTCCAATTCATTGACAATTTGGGGAATGTAAGCATAGCCTGCAGGTTTAATCTGTAAGCCAATATATCGACCATTTACTTTGATGAAAAAGTCTACATTGTATCCTCTATCCCATTCATCCGGTGCAGGTTCTACTTTTACACCCAAAGCTTCTTGTAATTGTCCGTAGATAGTTTGAATTTCTGACTGATAGCCATCGTATGTCCTATTAATCACTAGGTTAACAATAAAATTTATACAATCCTCTTCTTCTACACTTTCTATTTCAGCCTGACAGACTTCTGTTATTTTTATATACAACCTTCTACCGAGCTCTTCTAAATGTTGTTTTGGATAGACATTTTTAAAATAATAACTCTCCCACTCCTTTGCAGATTTGGGAGAGCATTTTCTTATCAATTCCGAAACAGGACCTACTCTAGTTTTCTTGGTTAAGCCCCACCTCATATTTGCTTGATTTAATATCCATCCTTTTGGCATTATTTCACCATCCTTTTTGTAAAAATTTAGATTTATATTTATAATCAAACTTCGTATCTACTACAACTAAATCATTTTTAATTAAATGGGCATTTAAAAAAGTTTTATTACTTAAATAGAGATAGCAAAGCAAATTATTTTCTTCGTCATGTTTTATGGTATCAAACCTTAGAAAAACTTTTTGCCCTAGAGCCTTTTCTTTTAAGAATTGTATGGCTCCACCATTTTTTTCCGGTTTTTCTTTTACTCCAATCAATCTAATTTTTAATCCATTATTTAAAATTAAGATTTTTGGGGAAATTACTTCTTTCACAGTATAATATATTTCTCTCTTGGAATAGGAATTATCTATTTTTGAACCAAAACTTAATTTTCGGGGGTCGATTTTCTTATCAAATTTAATCGGATCCTGGAAAATATAAGGTAATTTTTTTATCTCTTCCTTAAGGTCAATATTTACATTTTCCTGCTTGATTACTTCAAATATCTCGTCTTGAAAAATATTTCTTTGTCCTAACCCAAGCTTTTCTTTTATGATTGGTAAAAAATATTCATTTATTTCGTATCCAATAGAATTTCTATGAAGATTCTTTGCTGCTAAAGAAGTTGTTCCACTACCTAAGAAAGGATCAAGAATTGTATCACCCACAAAACTAAACATCTTAATAAGTCGTTTTGGCAATTCTCCAGGGAACATCGCTAAATGTTTATCTTGTTTTTCGCCAGGGAAGTTCCAATGCCCGGTAAAATATTTGTTCCACTCTTCTTTTGATAATTTTGATTTTTCTTTCATCTCCTTGTTTGCTTTTGTGGCCTTCCCATATTTTTTAAAAATTAAAATAAATTCATAATCAATTTTAAGAATTCCATTTCTAGGATAGGGAAAAGATCCCATTACTGTTGCTCCACCAGTAGTATTGCAAGTAGTAATTTTTTGCCAGATGATCGCGCCCATATAATCAAAGCCCACACTTTCACAAAACTTAATTATCTCTGTCCTTATCGGAATAACTTTATATCTTCCATAATAGACTGAACGTGCAAATTGATCACCAATATTAACACAAAGCCGGCAACCATTATGTAAAATTCTGTGACATTCTTTCCAGACTAAATTAAGATTATTAATATATTCTTCGTAATTGTCATTAAATCCAATTTGCTTACCATTGCCATAATCTTTTAATTGCCAATAAGGGGGTGAAGTAATAATAAGATGTACCGATTCATTCGGAACTTCTTTCATATATCTCGAATCACCAATAATTATCTTATGAATAGTTTTCATGTAGTTATTCCCTTCAAATATATTATGTATTTATTATACATTCTTTTAATTTATTTTAATAGATTTCTAATATTTAATCTACGCTTTTATATATTAATTCTATAAAACAAATAAAAATCCTTTTTTTAATTGTAAACCGGATTTGGGGTCAGGCCTTGCAATGACACATTTTTCATCAATGCTTTCTTGTTGTTAAAAAAATGTATCATTGCAAGACCTGACCTTTTTTGCTCTTCAGGCAAAGAAGCAATATATGCTGTTGTTCGCCGGCCGGGTTGAAAGTTGTCTTAAAAAAGGTAAGACACTTTTTACTATTTATTTGCTAAACTACTCTTTGTCTCTGACGTATTAGTTCATAAACGCCAGTTTATTTTTTTTAAGTCACTTTCTCATTGTGTTGTCTTTATTAAGATGGGTTTGTCTCTGGATATCGTATGCAAATCCACCAAAGATCATTAATAGTATGGGTATAAACATGGCAGCAGCAAAAACTCCTAAAATATTCAATAGAGATGCATCATTTACTCCAAAGACGGTTATTCCCAATAAGATGATAACCAAAAACATATATGCTACAAAAGACCACGGCCATAATTTGGCAAGCACATTCCGAACATTAACAGATAGATGAGCACGCAACCAGGTTAACGGTTTATTAATCCTCGTTGCAACAACACCAGCTATTAATGCTAGATCAAGGACGAAACTTCCACCAACCAAGAATTGTATGCCTGAGAGAAATAAAAAAATCATGACGCCGTACTTCTTGTGTATAAATCCAATGGACCAGATGATAACAAGAAAACTCACCAGGATTGCCACTATACCTGTTAAGAAAAAATTGGGAATGATGGTGATGGCACTATAGGTTTCCCACAAGTCCCCTAAACCATAGGTATCCCACATACTATAGTTCGGACCAATAGTGCTTATTATAAAACCATTTGGCACAAGATTACCTTGAAGAATTTCAAAGTAACCAGCTATGATGCCAGTCAGTCCACAAAAAACACCAAATGCTGAGGCTGATATCCTTGTTGCATTAATGTGTTGCCATTTCGGTTTACTATTTTTTGGTTTCATTTTAGTTATTTACCATCTCCTTTCAAGCCTTATTCTGCAGTAAGCAGCAATCAATTTATTTAAAAGAAAAGTAAGTATCAGTTTTAGTGAGAAATTGAAGGTAGTTAGTCAAGGCAAGAATGATTGGAAGAAAAAAAAGAATATCAAATCTAGTATTTCTTTTTAAATATTGCATTTATAATGTACACTTTTCGATTTATTTTAATAATTTAGGTCAAACACGCGTTAGTATAAAAAAATCAGAAATAAAAACCCATTAGTTACGGGAGGACAAGAGAAGGCTGTCTTCCCCCCCCTTTTTTTTCTTAGATTAGTATGAAGTTAAAATGTAATCCTCTTTTCTATATTCGACATTAATTTTAAAAATCCTTCTTTTTTTGAAAACTTTTTAGTGTTGTACGCAGTATTTTTGGCAATTTACTTTTTACCTTTCGGACAAACAGATACGCATATTCCACATATAGTTATTTCCTTTTTAATTCTTTCTGCTAATATTTGTCGGCAATATTCTTTGCATTTAAAAGGATCAAAAAATACATCTCTATCCATTGAAGTTGTCCATAATTGTCCGGTGGCAGCTTTAGCAGGACAATGATTAACACAAATACTACAACTTCCACATTGACTTTTATCTATCGGAACTCCGCTGTGAGAAATATTTACTGTGGTTAATACGGTGGCAAGTCTAACCCTTGGACCGAATCTTGATGTTATGAGTAAATCTGTTTTCCCAATCCATCCTATTCCTGACCTGGTTGCGGCCAATTTATGAGAAAAAGAATATCGTAATGTTTTGTTATAGGTATCATCAAGCTCACTATCTACTGCAGTTGCTTTAATAGGATATGCTTCGATATGATAGGTTTTTAATAAATTGGAGATTTCTTCGGTTTTCATGTTTAACTCATGATTGATGCTACAATAAAGATCATAGTATAAATCAGTAGGGCCATTGGAAATTTGATTAATAATTTGATCATCTAATTTTCTGGCTAATGATATGCCGTATTTATATTTTGCGTATTCTGGTTTTAATAATCCTGAGAGTGAAGCATACCCAATTTCATAATTTTCCTGTGGGCATATCTGTTTGATTTCATTGATTATTTTATTCATTTAATTCCTTTCCCTTGGGTTAGTATGTCGTTTTTCCTACTGACCCTGGATCGATGGGTAAACCAAATTTAGTAGGTATTTCTCTGACGCTTCAGTTAATCCATAGGTGCTTATTTCCTTTTTTAACTGTTCACTTGTACCATGCCCTCCAATAAAACCATTGATTCTTGCTACAGCCGTAGAATCTACAAAATCCTGAAAATTTGGATATATTTTTTTTAATTCGCCACTTATCTCCTCATTTTGCTGCAGCCTAAATTTCTGATGATAATCCTCTGCCCGATAGAATTGAGTCAATGGAAGGATTTCAGTAACTAATTTCGTATCCAGTTTTTTTTCTTGTTCTTGCATCGATTGGATAGCCGCATCTCTCTGCTTCAGATTATGGTAAAAAACAATAGACATATATTGTCGGCTGAAAGATTTCAATTTGCAATTGTGGTTATCCCAAAATATTTGCAGCAACTGGGGGTAGGTTATTTTTTCCGGGTCATAATCGATTTGAATGGTTTCGCTATTTATTACTGGGGTCAAATCTTTATTCTTGACAGTTATTAAACTATTTGCCAAGAATAAAGATTTGACCCTATTCATCTTTAATAGGATTTGTCCATATTTATTATAGAGCTGTTTACTTTTTTCTAATAAATTTTCTTTCTTATTATCTGTACAATTATTCCAAGTGAAATGAAAGTTAATCCAATGATAACAACTGTGACTATACTTTGAACTGGCACAGCATCGGCAGTAAGTCGTTTCATTAGTATCCCGAATAAAGCCCAATCCACTACCAGACAGTAAAAAATATCTTTTCGATAAAAAAGTATAGTGAGTGAGATAGCTATACCGATAATGATGACAGCTACAGTCCAGAACGGTTCACTGAGCCCAAATCGATTCCAGCCAAGATTCACCAAAAGTGCTGTAGTATTGGCAATTGTGGCGATGGTAATCCAACCAAGATATACACTAAAGGGAAGATGAACCAAGTATTTTTCAGATTTTGATGAATCTGCTCTGCCAATCTGCAGTTTTACATAGATACCTATTAAAGAAACCAATAGGACTAACATAAGAAAAAGGGATATAGAGAGAAGTTCAAAGTGCCAGGCAAAAATCCAACTGAGGTTGGCAAGAGAAGAAGCAAAAAACAGGATACCTATTTTTTCCATGAAAGAAATATTTTGCGTATTCTTTCTAAAAGCATAGACCAACTGATAAACAATGAAAATAGCAAGTAATAGATAGATTACCCCCCAGATTGAAAAAGTAAATCCTGACGGAACGAACAAGTTAGGGTATTGGTCAGATAACTCACCGGTGGTCTTGTTGTTTAAAGGAAGGGCGACAGCAAGATAGTTTACGATAACCATACCGAAAAAGCCTAACAAGTTTAGGATTGATAAAGTTTTTCTTAACCGAATATTATTCATAAGTTCTCCTCCTTTTCTTTATTTATAATATGTGACAGTGGACGGTCTTTGTCACACTTTAATCCTCGATACTATACCTCGATTAATACTAAAATTTCAGCTATCTCCCTGATGGATAAATTAAATTTCCTTTTTAGATTTAATATCAAATCATCCCTATAATATTTATTCTGGCTTTTAGAAATATCTCCAATCTTTAGATCTTTTTCTTTAACATATCTTTTGATATAGTGATATAGTAACAGCTCCGGATGACATTCTATTATATTTTATAAGTTTAAATTTGTCCTTTTTTATCAAACTTAATAGCCCCTTGTTCTGTATGTAGTTTTTAAAATTTCTATCATGCTCTCCCCCGGCTATTCTTTCAATTATGCTTACTAATATTTTACCAAATTTAGTCGTTTTATTATCAAAAACATAATCAACAACCAGCATAAGTCCATCTTTTTTTATAATTCTATACGCTTCATTCATAAGAGCTTGTTGAGTATTCCTATCTTTTTCGTGTATTGCAAAACTTAAAATTACTACATCAAACGACGCATCATCAAAATTTGTATTTGTTGCATCCTCTTTATAAATCTTGATAGAGGAATTACCTCTTTTTGCAATTTCCAACATTGAATCAGATATGTCGAGGCAAGAAAGGTTGCTAAATCCGTGCTTTGAAAGTAACTTGATCTGATTCCCGGTGCCGCAACATAAATCTAAAATTATTTTCTCTTTGTATTTCAAAAGCTCATTCATTACCGCAATTCTTATTGGCTTAAGAGCTAAATAAAAAATAGGGTCATATATCTTTGCTATAAAACCATTATTACTTTTCATTTTGCTTCTTCCCATCATTCTCTTACTCTCTATTTTTTACCGTCTCCCCCGTCACACTCTCTTCAAATTGATTTTGCCAGGGCTTCGAAACCGGCAACAATATCCAGTAATTCTTCGGTAATCGCATTTTGCCGTTGGCGGTTAAATTGAGCATTCAGATTATCCAAACGTTCCTCGATGTTCTCTTCGGCTTTTTGCATGGCCGTTAAACGGCTGGCATTCTCACTGGCCATCGATTCGATAAAACCCCTATATAAGGAAATATAAAAAAATTGATGGATGAAGGAATAGAGCAGCTGATCCCAGGGAAGAGTATACAATGGGAAATTACGGGAAGGCCATTTTTTTAAAGCTAATTCCTGCAGCCATTGCTGGTCCAAGGGAAATAAATGAAATTGAAAGGGTTCAAAGATTACTCCTCTTGCGAGCTTATTATAAAATAAATAAATATCATCTATCTTTTCCTGAAACCGCCATGACTCCACCAGTACCAGCAATTCCTGAATTGCGCTATTCAGGTTATACCTGGATTCAGGAAAATCAATCCTGGCTGCCGGTTGGTAGCCAATTTCTTTTAACTGTTCTTCGACTCTCTCTCCGGTAACCGCTATTTTCAATTGAGCATAATCGAAAGTTTTATCTGTTTCCCACTCCATAAAGGAATTAGCCACCATCACATTAAATTTACCGGCCATTCCTCTTTGCGAACCAAAAATAATGACTCCCATTCGTCTTTCATTTTTTAATATCGGCTTTTTTAATATCTCCGGTTTTTCCTTTAACAATGCTTGAAAACCCATCTCAATGGATTGATGATATTCGGTAATGGCCTCTACGGCTCGCGCATGATAATGAATGTTCGCCGCAGCCAATGCTTTCATGGTTTTGACTACAGAATATAAATCCTGGGCACTTTCAATTTTTCTCTGAATGGCTTCAAGCATCTGCATTTGGCTGGTTTTCCTCTCTCTTTAAAATGGATGTTTCCACAAAATCAAGAATCCTTTTTACTTCATCACTGTCCAGTTTTTTATTATTCATCACTTTCTCTTCTAATTGGGGAAATCTGTCTTCCAAATTCTTTTTTATTTCTACGATCTTTTTTTTAATATCTTCAACCAAAACCCCATCCCATAATCCCTGGTTTACCATGAGCAGAATGGTTATTTGTTCCATGACTGAGTAGGGAGAGTATTGATTCTGTTTTAAAATCTCTCTTATTCTTTTTCCTCTTTCCAGGATTTTTATGGTACTCTCATCTAACTGGGTGCCGAACCGGGAAAAGATTTCCAGTTCTTGAAATTGAGAATAAGTTAAACGCAGGCTGCCTACTACTTCTTGATAGGAAGCTAATTGTGTTTTTCCTCCTACCCGGGAAACTGACTTCCCCACATCAACAGCCGGCAGCAGCCCTCCCTGGAATAATTGAGGGGAGAGATAAATTTGACCATCAGTAATGGAAATAAGATTGGTAGGAATATAGGCTGATAAATTTTGTGCCTGGGTTTCTATAATAGGCAAAGCAGTCAAAGAACCGCCACCTTTTTCTTTCTTTAGATGAGTCGCTCTTTCTAAAAGGCGGGAATGAATATAAAAAATATCTCCGGGATAGGCTTCCCGGGCAGGCGGCCTTCTTAATAAAAGAGACAGCTCCCGGTAAGAGCGGGCATGATGGGTTAAATCATCATAGATAACTAAAACATCTTTTCCTCTTTCCATAAAATATTCACCGATACTGGTTGCAGTATAAGGGGCAATATAATTCAAGCCGGGTGTATCTTCTCCTGATGCCACCATGACCAGGCTATATGCCATGGCTCCTGATTTTTTAAGTTGAGCAATGACTCTGGCCACCGAAGATAGCTTTTGACCGATAGCACAATAAATACAAATAACTTCTTTATCTTTTTGATTAATCATGGTATCCACAGCAATCGCTGTTTTCCCGGTCTGTCGGTCTCCCAGGATTAGCTCCCGCTGTCCCCGGCCAATAGGTACCAGGGCATCCACGACTAATATACCCGTCTGTAAAGGAACATAGACCGGCTCTCTATCCATAATGGGAGGAGATTCACGCTCAATGGGATATCTCTCCATGGTCCTTAAGGTTCCTAAACCATCCAGGGGACGGCTCACCGGGTCGATAACCCTCCCCAGTAATGATTCGCCAACCGGGACATCCATGACCTGGTGGGTTCTCCTCACTTCATCTCCGGCCTTAATCCCCTTCGCGTCATCCAGTAGAACAATATCTACCTTGCCCGGTTCCAGATTAAAGATCATTCCCCGCTGACGGTCTTTAAAAATAACGATTTCCCCTGCCTTTACTTCCGGTAACCCTTTTGCGTTGACAATACCTTTTCCTACCGCGGATACAATCCCGATTTCCTGTACATATAAGGATGCTTTCTGTTGTTTGATCACGCGATTCATACTGGAAAAAGTCGTTTTTAAATTTTCTTCTAAAGATAAAGTATTTATCTCTTTCGTTGTATTACCCATTAATACCCCCACCTGATCATAAATGACCCCCTAATCCATCCAAACCAGATTAGTTTTCTTTCTTTTCAACATCCGATTCCTGAAAACTGAATTCAGTAAAAGCTTTCTTCAACTGTTCTTCCAGTCCATCCAAATAGTTTTCAATGTTCCAGGAAATCTTCTTACCCTCGGTTCGCGTTTCAATGCCACAAATCAATTTAGGAGAAACCTTAAAATTGATTTCAACTTTATCACCGATTATCTTTTCCAATATTTTCCTGATCCCGGATTCTTTTTTGCAGGTCAGCTTAAAACTACTATCCACCCATATCTTCCGCTCATCCTTATCAATAAACCGGACAAAATCATCTTTTTCCTCTTTGCTCAACTTCCCCAACTGGATTAAAAAATTTTCAATCAGCTGGTTTTCCAATTTTTCATCGGCTAAATCAGCTAAAACCTTTCTGCTCATCTGACACACCTGCTCGCAGGATAAATGGCGAAGGTCCCTGAAAAAAGCGGTGCGTTGTTTTGATATCGCCTCTCTCCAATTTTTTTGCTCTTCATCAATTTTACTTCTGGCATCCTTTACCAATTCTTCCCGCTTCTTTTGGGCATCCTTCTTGGCCTGAGCAAGCATTTCATTCCATTTTTCCTGCAGTTCTTCTCTTATCCTTTGTTGTTCATCCAATTCTTTTTGAGCTGTCTCTTTTGCTGTTTTAGCATCTTGCATCTGGTCGGTGATTTGCTTTTCCCGCTCATCCATAATCTGAATAATCCGATTAAATAAAAATCGTTTCAAGAGATAGATCAGGATTAAAAAATTAATGATTTGGGCAATGATAGTAAATGAATCTATAAGCATATTAACCCCCCTAATGACTTAAGACATAATTCCAGAAAGGATTGGCAAAAATAAGAATGACTGAAATGACCAAACAGTAGATTGCCGTCGATTCAACCATGGCCAACCCCACAAATAATGTTCTGGTAATGGTATTAGCCTCATCCGGCTGTTGAGCAATCGCTCCCAATGCCCGGGCCAGGGCCATCCCTTCTCCTATGGCGGGACCTATCGAACCAATGGCAATGGTGATTCCCGCAGTAATAATAGAAACCGCACCGATAATATCAATACTACTCATTTTCTTTACTCCCTTCCTTTTGTTCTATCTGTTCCGGCTTATTTTCTACCCGTGTGGCCGAAGCAATATAAACCGTAGCCAGCACGGTAAAGATGTAAGCCTGTATTTGACCAATTAATAATCCTAAAACCTGCATCACAATAGGTATAAACAAGGGGGTGATGATTAATAAAACCGCCACAATCAATGAGCCGCTCATCACATTCCCGAATAACCTAACCGCCAGGGCCAGCGTGCGGGAAAAATCGCCAATCACATTAAAAGGCGCCATGAAAATAGAGGGTTCCAAATAATGTTTAAAATAAGCCAGCGCCCCTTTTTTGGCAATGCCAAAAATAGGTATGGCAAAAAAAACGCAAATGGCCAGCGCACTGGTAGTGGACAATGAACCGGTCGGCGCTTGATAACCGGGGATTATAGCCAGCAGGTTGGATACTGAAATAAATAAAAATAGGGTGCCTAAAAAAGGAATAAAAGGGTCCGGATTCTGCTGGGTGATTTCTTTCACCTGCTGCCGTATGTAACCGACAATCACTTCCAAAAAATTTTGCCAGCGACTGATTTTAGGACCAATGGTCAAATTTCTGGTGGCCAGCCAGCTGATTAAAATAAGTATTAACATGACTACCCAGGTAAAAAGAATCGTGGCATTAAGATGGATTCCATTCCACTGATATATAATAATTGCATCCGGACTTATTTCCATTTTTAATCCCCCATCCCCTATTCAAATATGATTACTTTATATCTTTTTTTGTTTTCCCAATCCTTCTACTTAAAAAAATACGAGCAATAATAAAACCGACCAACAGGATTAAAATATTTCCCCAATCACCCTGACGGGCAATATAGATTAATACAAAAAACACGGCAGCTATTCTTAAAATATAACTTCCCAGGGTTAATATAATCGGCGAACGAGCCTGATTCATATTTTTAATAGTCAGCCATAAACCGCCAAAATAAAATAGTCCTAATCCCAGGCCGATGAACAAATATAATAGTCTGTAAACACTAAGATTCATTCTTCGTTTTCCTCTTCAATCGATTTTCGTTCTTTTTCCACCCAGTACCAGGCATTGAGACAGCCAAGGATAATCCCCAAAAAGAGAAAAGTTAAGGTCCAGGAAATATGGCCCGGCCATCTCTTATCAGCCCAAATACCTACTGCAATGCCAATCACGGTCGGTACCATCACTGACCAGCCAATCACTCCGAACGAACCCATACCAAACCAGATAGCCTGATATTTCTTGTCTCGGGCCCTTAATTTCCGTTTTTCTTTTTTCTCGATTTTCCTGAGAAAACCCTGCTGTATATCTTTTGATTTATTCTGATTATCCATTTATTCATGCGTCTCCAAATTTAAAAAACTTCTGACAAAATCTGCTTCTAATTTACTTAAAGCCGTTTGGGCATCCTTTTCTTTCTCATCTGTTTTGATAAATATTTCTTCTACCCGATTTTTCAGCTCTCCCAAATCTTCTCCTTCTATGGCATTTCGGGTCGAAATAACCACTTCTTTCCCATATTTTACCAGAATTCCTTCATCGATAGCCAAAAAAACATCTTCCCCCTCGGATGTAGTCAGCAGTAAAATCCCCGGCGTCAAGGAAGTGGTAAAATCAACATGTTTGGGCAGGAGGCAAAACCATCCGTTTTCTGCTTCTGCCGTTATTTTTTTGACTTCCCTTTTTAAAAATGTCTTCCCCGGTAACAGTATCTTTAAATCAACCATTTTTATCTTCTTTTTTATCTTCTTCTTTCGCTTCTTCTATAGAGCCAATCATATAAAGTGATTGCTCGGAATAACTGGCAAATTCGTCATTTAATATTTTCTCACATCCGTCTAATGATTCGGGTAAACTAACCCTGCGGCCCTTATTACCGATAAACTGTTCTGTGGTGGCAAAGGGCTGGGTTAAAAACTTTTCCAGTCGCCGGGCACGATTGACCGTTCTCTGGTCTTCCTTGGATAATTCCTCCAAACCCAGCATGGCGATAATATCCTTTAATTCCTCATATTCAGATAAGTTCTGTTTAACCTCCCGGGCTATCTGGTAATGCCTCTGACCAACGGTCAACGGTGAAAGCATATTAGAGGCAGATTTTAAGGGGTCTACCGCCGGATACAATCCCTGGCTGGCCCGCTGTCGGGAAAGTACCACTGAAGCAGAAAGATGACTAAAAGTATGCACTGCTGCCGGGTCGGTAAAATCATCAGCAGGTACATACACCGCCTGGATGGAGGTGATGGACCCGGTGGGGGAATTACAAATTCTTTCTTCAAGGTCAGCAATCTCACTGGCCATAGTGGGTTGATACCCTACCCGGGAAGGCAATTCGCCTAAAAGACCGGAAACTTCGGCCCCGGCCTGGACAAAGCGGAATATATTATCAATTAACAAAAGAACGTCCTGCTTGACTTCATCACGGAAGTATTCTGCCATGGTTAAAGCAGCATGTCCTACTCTAAACCGGGCACCAGGCTGTTCGTTCATCTGGGCAAAAATCAAGACCGCCTTTTTCAGGACGCCTGTTTCTTTCATTTCCCGATATAATTCTTCTCCTTCTCTGGAACGCTCGCCAATTCCACAAAAGAGGCTCACCCCTTCATGTTCCAAAGCCATATTGTGAATCATCTCCATAATCAGAACCGTCTTGCCAACACCGGCACCGCCAAATAAACCTGCTTTCCCACCTTTTTCCAAAGGAGCCAGAACGTCAATCACCTTTATCCCGGTCTCGTAAATATCTGCCGTAGTGGTCCGTTCGGCAAGAGAAAGAGATTTTTGGTATATGGGGACTAATTTTTCAGGCGTTAAAACATCTCCCCCATCAATCGGTTCTCCAAAAACATTAAACATTCTTCCCAATAATCCGGACCCCACGGGCACTTGCAAGGGATGTCCCATGTCAATGATTTCATCTCCCCTTTTTAGCCCTTGAGTAGGAGTTAAGGCTATTCCTCTAACCGTCGTGGCATCCAGATGAAGGGTTACCTCGATAATCGCTTCGCCGGATTTCAATTGGTAATTTATCTTGGGAAGGAACTGCGGGAAAAAAGCATCAACCACACTTCCCCGGATTGCTCTTATTTGTCCTTTGTTCATTTTCTGATTATCCATTTAGATATCTCCACTAATCACTCTTTGTCTATTTAGGTTTTAATTTATTTCTGCTTTTTTCTGATTATTTCTTTAGTGTAGTTAAACGAATTATTTTTAATTATACTATTTATTCATCAGGTTTTACAACTTGAATTGTGTGATGGATGAGGACATAGGATACAATTTTAAAATTACGCAGAATAAATGAGAGGATAGACCTTTGTATTTAGCATACTTTAAAAAATTCTGCTTCTTGCCATATTCTACTTATTTGCGAAGACATTGGGAACCTGGGCTTATTAGACCCCTACGGAAAGTTAGAAAAAGTTCCCGAATTATTGAGTTATTACAACCCCTAGTGTATTATTTAAATACATCATCTTCTTTCGAAATGTTAAGATGTATATTTGAAAAAAAACACTCATTACTATAATGTTCATTCATTAATTCTTTTATAGTTAAGAAGGAAATATACTTGTAGATTTTATTATGGTTATATTTATATAAAGTAATATTGGATAATATTTTTAGCAAATCGTTTTTATTGGTTATTTTCCAATTAATTTTTATCTTAAACATTCTTATTAGCTTATTTATTTCTTTTTCATTATTAAAAGATAAGACATTAATATTTTTTTCTTTCCCTAGAACAATACAATCGATTTCTTTCTGGTTTTTTTCATTTTCAACAATCAAAAAAATAGGATTACTGGTAACAAAATTTTGCTTTATCCATTGGATGGCAATAGAACCCAGCTTATTTTTTCTTAATTCTATATTATTTAATTTGAATTCTTTTATTTTTTCATCAATTGACTTAAGCTCTTCTTCCCGTTTTATCCAATACTTATGAGCACCAATTAGAACTTCCTCTTCAAATCTTTCTTTATACTTTTTATTAACATCAATACCAACTGAATTCCTATTCATGGCATATGCCATAGCAATTGCCGATCCTGAACCTGCGAATGGGTCAAAAATTAAATCTTTTTCATCTGTAGAAATAGATATTATTCTCTCAACAAGAGGAAAAGGAAAGGGACAAACGTGATTAAGATACCCATTACCCCAACCGCGAATTGGCGTAATAAATTCCCAGATGTTTGATGGGGCTTTTCCTTTGGGGTTATATCGTTCTGGATATGTTAACCACCATTTTTTTAGGTTTGCTATTTCACGAATTTTGTCTATATTGAATTTATATTTTTCATTCTTAACATAGAAAAAGATGTATTCAAAGTGATTTTTAAATCTTCCTTTTGCATTCCAAGGAATATTTTTTGTTTTATTCCAAATGATTAAATCCTTCAATTTCCACGTTGATGAAAAAGTATTGGTGAGCTCTCGATGTAAATCAAAAGGTAGTGGGATTGTAATACCATCTTTTTTTATAGTATCAGAAATCATCCAAAAAGTAGCATCTGGTGAAGATAACTCATAACATTTTTGAAAGATTGTTATTGTATCTTTTAAATATTCACTGTAATCTTGTCCAAAGCCAATTTGTTTTTTAGCTCCCTCATAATTTTTCACATCAAAATATGGAGGTGAAGTAATAATTAGCTGTGGTTTCTCAATCTTATGTTTTTTAAATATCTTCTCAATATTTCTTGAATCTCCAATAATATAATTATATGTTTTCATATAATTCCCTCGTAATACTGAGGGTAATATCTATAAAACTCGATGTAATTCTTTAAATCATAAAACGAACCTAATTCAAAGGGAAGGGCTTTATTTATCTTCTCGGTCATTTTTCCCTCTATTAAACTACGGTCGCTTTCTTTATTTTTATATTCTATTTTTTCAATTTCTCGTTTTAGTTTTTCTATGTGGGAATCAATGTAAAATTTCTCGCAATAGGTAAGGATTGGAACATTTATATCCTTAATCTCTTCAGTCGTAGAGATAAACTTATTGCTCCAATCTTTATTCCATAACTCCTCATTGTCATCAAAAATACCCCCTATCGTGAACATTGGAGACCTGTCTTGATACCTAAAAGAAAATAATTTATAGAATCTTATATCCCCATATTCGGACATTGTCATTAAATAGTTTATTATTACGTCTTGTAATAGCAAAGGAAAATTTTTAGGTGTATAATATTTTTTATCCTTACATTTTTGGGAAACATAGGTTCCAAACTCACGATAGAAATTTTCTCGGGCTTGGTTTCGTTTAGACCAATACTTTTCACAGTATGCGTTTAAGGTGATTATTAAAAAATCTTTCTTCTTGCAATTTTTTGTAATTATCTTAATATCCGATAATACAATATCTTTCAATTTATCGTCATAATCCAACCATAACGCAGAATTCTGTTTCCAATCATACTCACTCAGAAAATCAGTAGAAATCTTATTCTCAAAAGATATAAAATCGTATGGTCTATTAAACTCAAATCTTTTTTTTGTAGATTTATCATCGATAGATAGTAAGTTATTCATGTTCAAGATTTTATGAAATAATATAAAGTCGTAGTAGTATATTGACCCAAATCCAATGTATAAATATTTACTTAATGGGATCTCCTTTTTTAGTTCTTGGAGGATTTCTATTATGATTTTCCTTTCAATTTGTTTTTTTGGTCTAAACATATAGTTAACGTATTCGAAACTTCGTTTTTCCTTCTGTTCATTCATCCTCTATTTCCTCCAAATCAACGTAACAATCAAATGTTTTTTCACCGACTTCCTTTAAGCTATATGCCTTAAGATTTTGTTTTACTTTTTTCACCAATTTTTCAGGTCTTTTATAATATATATTTGACATTTTTATTTTGGGCTTTTGCTTCTCTGGTGCTTTAAATTCTGAGCCGACCTCAATTTTGTCCAAGGTAACATATTTGGCTTCCACTGCTTCCTCTTCCTCACCAGTTTCTTCTTCTGCCACTGCTTTTTCTTCTATCTCATCGAGTGTATCCTTTTCTTCATCATATTTTCTAGAGAGATAGTCGATTAGAGGTCTAGAGGTTCTAATCATCTTATTTCGAATATAATCGTAGATGGAGGTTTCAGTATCCAATCCTGTCTTTGAAGTGTTAAGTGGAAGTTTTGATGGATCTTCAGAACTAATAAACACGGTACCTCGAAACTCGTTATATATTGGATGGTAATTTGGCAAATCTTCCTTGGCCCCAGACCAACCTGTTATATCGGTGGTATCTTCAGCCAATATCAAACGTTTATTACAAAAAATGTTCCAACCCCTTTTACCTAATTCCCTCGTTGTTCTCCTTTTTTTGGGATCAATAAAACATATTATTTCAAAATCAACACCTTCAAAAGAATCTTTATACTTTGTTGGTTTATACAGGTCGTCATAGCGAGCTTCAATAACAAACGGTTCGATTTTAACATCATCATTCAGATAAAAATCAATGTTATTGGTTATGAAAAATGTATAGGTTATATGAATAGCTTCCTTGATGCTGTTAATAAAGGAATCCAAATCAAATTTCTTCTTTATACTGTCATACAAATCTGTTACCACAATCTTCGTATAAGGTTTTTCGCTGGGGGATAACCTAGAATCTTCGAAATATTCAAAAGGGATTTTCCAATCGTCGGATTTAAACCATTTATTTACCTCCAAATCGATTTTACAGTAACTATTTCCATCATCAGTTTCCATCAATATTTTTCTCCCCATCTTTAATATTGCCCTCTTCATTCCTATTCCATATATTCCCAATGTCGGCTTATCTCTTTCAAGTATATCTGCCCCAAATCGAAAGACAGTAGTTTTAAGAAAATTGTATTCAATACCTCCGCAATTATCAGATATTGCAAACTCATCTTTTGATATACTTAATTTGATTTTTCTTCTGTCTTTTATTTCATTTCTAATATATGAATCCACAGAATTGTCAATCAAATCTAAAATGCAAGCTTTCACTGAAATGTCTCGAGTTAAGATGTCAATAAAAAGTCTTTTCGTAGGTCTAGCATCGATTTCGTCAGGTTTTCCGCGTTTGATAGTCATTTTCATCCCTCATTTCATTATAATATTGCATGTCCATCCGTTTTAGATTTATATATTTTTTACCATTAGGTATTGACCTTCTTATAATATACTTTTTTGCTCACGATTGTGTATAACGTTCCGTTAGTAGAAAACAGGAACACATCCTATTTTTTTCTATGGTTTATTTTTCCCTTTTACAAAGTTTTCCTTTAGGACGTCTATCTATAGTAATCTAAATGTGTCAGGGGACGGTTCTTTGTCACACTTCAAGAATATATATTTACCTTATTGAATCGCTACCAGCGGTTAACCAAATTAGTCTTTTTCAATTTTTCTACACCTTAATACTAATACGACAAAGGTTTTAAAAAATCCTTCTTTTTTTAAAAAATAGCTGCGAGATGCAAAATTTAAGAAAATATAGTTTATCTGTCTGTTAGTTGCTCGGTCAAATATTTAGGTTACGGGTTGCAAGTAAAAGGGTACAAGTTACAAGTAAAAGGAAATGCTGAGATTTTTGTTTTATTCTACAAATAATCTTCTTTCGTTTGAAATTCGGTAAAAAGAAGGTAAAAAATACTCTACTAATAGGTAATATTTTCCCCTATATAGAGGAAAAATTTACTCTTAACATAGGGTAAAAATTACCTACTAACAATATAACAATACCAATACAACAACAAGTAGTAAAAAAATTTGCTGTTGTTGCTGCTGTTAATTTTAAAAAATCAAAAGAGAAAAGAAAATGAGGAGAAGTAAAATGGGGGCAGATTTCAATATTTGACATTCATATTTCTTTTAAAGCTGTTATAACCTTTTGCATGCCCTCTTTTATTTCATTATTAACTTCACTTTTTTGTTCAAATCTTTTAGCAGCCTGGGAAACCGCTGAATAATCCATCTCAAAAAGCTCACCTATTTTAGAAGAAAATGGCTGTCCCTATTATATTCTCTATTTAGATAGATAATTAACATGTTATAAGTCCCTCATCCCATCATGCCGCCGCCACCCTTATCCCGATAAGATTGAGAATTCGTCCAACTTGTTTGTCCTTTAATGGAAATAGATTTAGGCGGATTCAAAGCAAAAAACTTATCCTTCTTTGATTGACAAACCTTTTCAAGTATACACACACCATTAAAAGTTTTTAATAAATTATCACCTTTCAAGAAAATTTTTCCATTATAATGGGGTAATTGTGAAGAGTTTAATTGACAGGGCAAGAATCTATCTTTAGGAATTGCTGGTGTTTTTACATTTCTTTTGCGGCATATAGGACAAGTTTTTAATCTTGCACCAAAGTGATAAAAAATATGGCCATTTTCACATTCATACTTTACAACAATAGGCTTACAATATTCACGTCCAATCCGGTAAATTAAAAAATCCATCTGACAAGGTGAAGAAGGTGCAGTAAAGTTATCTAATTCTACCCATTTATCCCAAACTACTCTCCAGGCTTTAGCGCTCATTTCATCAATATAGCTATATTGATAACAAAATATATCTAAAAAGCTCGATAGTAATTGTATATCAGTTTGCAGGATTCCAGTTCGTAAAGCTAATTTTATAGTGTTAATATCACTGGCAACATCCATCTTGTCAAAATTTTTTAACCCTGACCAAATCTTCCATTCAACCATATCTCGTATAAACATATTTGCCTTTTTCAGTCCATAACCAATATTTGGAGTATTTACCAATGCTTCCCTTATTTGAACAGCATCATCATTATAATAGCTAGCTAACTCAACTGCTGAAATATTCTTATCTAATAAAAAACGAGCAGCATTGCGTGCAAAATCAAGGCGTTTGTCAGTCTGGGATAAACGAGTCATTTTTAAAAATCTTAAAAAACTGTCAGGATCATCCGCAATCTCTTGAGCATCGAACCTGGTAGGATCATCAAAATATTTATCGAATTGATTTTCAGGTGGTTCCCGAAAATCCTGATTAGCTGTGAAAAATCTAACCTGAGCTATAGCTTTAGGTAATAAACCCTGCGTTTGATTCCTTACCCCAAGTATTTTTCTTCCATACTGATGTACGGCTTTTGATAAAGCTTGGGCAGCTAATTGCGTTTTCTCTCTATCAATTCTAACATTTAATATCTCCTTATGATTGGCTTCCCAGAATTTATGAAACTCAGAAAAATATTGAAGTTCTTCCCCGTTAAAAGATGTAGTACCTATCCCTTTATAAGTTTGAAAAAAAATACTCATTTATTTTTTTCAAAAAACGTTGCGCGAGACATACTTCAGTAAGATTTGTCCAAGAAGATGGTAAAGATATACCCATTTTTTGATTTATTTCCTCAATAAATTTTACAAAATTTCCCATATTATTTACCTCTTTTCTTGGCTCAAATATTTTAGAATTTTACTTATCCCCTTTTATAACCTTATAAATAAGTAGATATTGATGGGCTATTTTTAAATGATCTTTTGAATTCTGATTATTTAAGTTTAATCCATTTTCTCCTTCTTTAGTAACCATTATAATTTCTTTAAGCCATAAATCATCTTGCGTAAACAAATCAATTATTTTTTTTGCTAATGGTTCTATATATCCATTCACTCTAATATCTTGCGTCTGAATTGCTATAAATCCATTACTAATTATTGTAGCTAATTCTTGATTTATAGTCTCATTCATTTTTTGTAAATAGAGTTTAATATTTGGCTTCGAATTATAATTCAAAAATGGTGATTTGATAAAAAGCAATTTCTTATTTTTTTGTTCTTTTTTTGAAATTTCTTTAGTCTCAAACTTAGATTGGGAATTTAAAAATATTGTTGAATATCCATTTCCATCTGAATATCTATCTATTACATTCTTATTTAAATGCTTTTCAAAATCTTTCTCCGGTAAAACCCACACTGTTGTTGTTTCAAGGCCATCTAATTTTCGTTTTTGTGGTGGCCTACCTAAAGTAGGGAAAATCAATCCGTAGTCTAGTCCTCTCTCTTCCACACTCAAAGCAGAAGATTTAGGTTTTTCAAAAATTGGTAAATATTCATGAGCTAAAAGAAGAAAATTATATTTAATGCTATTTGTATACCAAAATCCTGTTGTTTTACAATTATGTTGTCTTTTTATAACCAGTTCTCTTAATTTAAAACCTGCCTCTAAATAAATATTTATAAGTTTAAAACCTAATGGTATTATATGTTTTTTTCTTCGGGTATCTCCTATTAAGATAGCACATTGTCTTCCTGGTTTTAATACTCTAAAACTTTCTTTCGCAACTTTTTCCATTTCTTTTAAAAATTCATCAATATCGAAAAACGACAAATCGCCTTCTTTAGAATCTGTATAGTGAATGATATTTGAATAGGGAGGATGAGCACAGATTAAATCTACTGAGTTATCTTTCAAAGATGACAAATCTCTTGCATCACCGACTAATAATTCAGGTTCGTATATTTGAGTATGATTTTTCTCAAATGTTAGTTGCCGTGATTCAGTATTAAAATTTACATTCTCTTTTGCCAGTTCAATGGCTTTATCATTAATATCAATTGCTATGCATTTTCTATTTAATAATTTACATTCTACAGCCGTTGTCCCTGCTCCACAAAAATAATCTAAAATTAATTCACCGGGATTTGAATATTTGAGTATTACATTTCGGGGTATAAAAGGTGACCAATTTCCACGGTATTCCCCGCTATGAGTTGCCCAATTTCCTCTTTGCTTAAAACTCCAAACGGTAGATTGCTTTTCTTTGAAATCTTTTGGATAAAAAGTTTTTATTTTTTTCGAAATATTTAGAGAGCTAATATTGAGACCGCGTGATTGGGTGATGAGTTTCTCAATATATCTAAACGTAACTCCATATTTTTGACCAATTTCTATGTCAGGTGTCCCTTTTTCTTTTTCTTGTAATATTGTTTCTTTAAGTTCTTCTTCAGTTTTAAAATTTATTTTTTGATTATTCATACTACCTTTCATATTACAAAATTAAAGAGGATTTAAACTTCCAATACCTTAGGGCCGAAACAAATCAGACCCATCAAATTGTTTATACCAAATAAACGCTGTCTTTGATCACTTATTATGAATTATATCATAACTGTTTTATCTGGGCTACTAATTTTTAGCATATTCTTTGTTATATTGCAAGACCCCGTATTTCCTCTATTACAAGTTTTCTTTTATTTCATCATTAACTTCGCTTTTTTGTTCAAATCTTTTAGCAGCTTGGGAAACCGCTGAATAATCCATCTCAAAAAGTTCGCCTATTTTAAAAGAAAATAGGTGTCTGCTATTATTTATTCATTAACCATGCCTTATTTTCCAACAAGGAAAATCTTAAATATTCCAAATCGCCCTATTCCCTATTTCCTAATACGATAATTTTTTAAAAAAATCCTTCTTTTTCTGTACAGCTTATGAGGTCTTCACAACTTCACATTTTCTAAATTTCTATACTCGATTTGATTATGAAGCCATTCTTTTTTGTATTTTGTGAAATTGCGAAGACCCCGTTTACTACCTCAAGTCGCAAATCATTCATTTCATTAATTCTTTTGGTTTTATTCCAACTTTTTTAGTTACCCCCTCAGCATTTTCACAATTAACAGACACATCAACAACAAACGGTTCTAACTTGCCATCATCGAGAACCATCCTAATCCAAATAGTTATATCATCTTGATCATTCCAATATGGTAAATTGCTATTGGAGAGTATAACTGTATCTGCGAACTCCAGCAGGCGAATCTCACGCTGAGAATTAAATAGATTCGAATTGAAAGTGCGTTCTGAGTAAATTTGTCCTACTTTATAGGGGTGTTGTTTCTGAAGAGGAAGTCTGAAAGTCAAAGCAGGCTCTCTCAAAGTGAAGCTTGAAATATTGGTCATCTTAAATTGAATTCTATGAGATTTGACTGGGTCAGTAAAATTTTGATAAACTTTTTTCAAGTCATCCGACATTTCATTCTTAGGATACGTAGCAATGTTTCCTTTATCAATAGAAAGTTCTATTTTTATGTTCACCGACCTTCTCTTGGGATCTGCTACAGATAAGGCTATAACAGCAGCCAACAATGCTACAAATACACCCGAACTTTGAATCGCATTTTCAAGGCGAGAATATTCTCCTAATAGCGAAAAAAAGACTATGAGTTCAAATCCCACAGCCACGAGAATCAAAACGCCTATGATGACCAAGTATTTCGTTTTCATATCCCTATTACTCCTGCGATTTCAGCTAAAACATATTAAAGGGTCTATAATTAAAAAAACATTCTGTAACTATAGAATAATCTGAAAGGCGAGGATAGTCAAATAACTTTCTTTATGCAAAAATAAACTATATGGCCAGAGGAATATTTGTGGCTTCCGGGGGCTGTCAAAAGACTAGTTCTTTGTGACTCGACCTGAACTGCCGGATGTTCCTCTGCCTCTTGTCTAGTCCAATGGGAAGATGCCTATAAAAAGTGGCTATTATAGACGGGATATGAGATAGAGGCAAGGCCATAAACCCTTAAGGAGGTAAGAAAGATGAAAAGACTATCCGCAGGAATCGATGTAGGGAGTGAATCCCATCACATAATAATCTTAGATGAGGAAGATAATTTTCTTTATAACCAGAAGGTATCTCATCAACTTAGTGAATTTGCTGAAAGTATAAAGCTATTTAAGCAGATAGAAAAACAAGAAGGAGGAAAACTATCTTTCGCCTTAGAGGGAAAGAACGGCTATAGTGCTCCACTTGATAAGATCCTACTTAATCAAGGATTTACCCTCTACAATGTAGATAACTTCAAATTAAAAAGGTTTAGAGAGGCCTTTGCCGGTGAATGGAGAGATGATGAAAGAGATGCTCTGATGCTCTCCAAGATGTTAAAATTAAAAGAGCATATAAATAGCCCAAGAGAGAAGGCATTTATTAAGATAGAGAAACCTTCTCTTGTAACCGAAAGCCTGAAACTCCTCTCCCGCCACCAGCAGACTCTGATTGATGAGAAGGTAAGACTTACTAACCGGTTAGGAAAAAAATTACTGGAAGTATGTCCCCAGATATTAAAATTGGGTAAACTAAAGAATAAAAAGATCATCGCTGTTTTAGCCAAGTATCCTGATTTTTCTAAGTATAAAAGGATTACCCTTTGCTCTCTATTAAAGATAAGGGGGATAGGGAAAAAAGGAGCTTTCTTCTTGCTTAAAAGGTTAAATAATATAGAGTATATGCCTGGTCTAACCGATATATACCAAACGATCATCTTATCTTATGCCCAACGTATCTCAGAATTACAAAAAGAGATTGAGGATTTAGATAAAAAATTAGATGAAATAGGAGAAGAGAGTAAAGAGGTTAAACATTTAAAGACTATCCCCGGAGTTGCCACCAAACTAGCCAGCAGGTTAATCGGAGAGATCGGAGATATCGACCGTTTCCCTTCTGAAAAACAATTGGCTGTCTACTGTGGGGTAGCCTGTGTAGATAATAATTCAGGTAAGGTAACTAAAGCTCACGCGGTGTATAAGGCTAATAAAATATGTAAACACACTTTAATTACTATGGCCGGAGGTAGTATTCGTTTTAGCTTCCAGTGCAGGGATTATTATCTAAAAAAACGGGCAGAAGGAAAAAGTCACAATCATACTCTTCGCTGCTTGGCCCGGCAATTAATTAGAGTAATATATAAAATGTTAACTGAAGATAGAGATTATATTGTTAGAAAAGAATTAAGGAAAGTGGCATAAAAAAGTTTAAAATTATCTTGATTTTTCAGATGGGAAGTTCAAGCCTTGCAATATCACTTTTTATCTTCCCGCTCAATTGTTTTTCAATTTTTCTACATCCTAATGCTGATACGACAAAGGTTTTAAAAAATTATTCTTTTTGAAAGAAAAAGTTGCGAGGCGCAATATGTAAGATTCAAATTTTTAGAAAAGAGGGGAAAGATGGATTCCCATTTTCATGGGAATGACATAAGGAGTAATGAAATTAACACGCTTGCCTTCAGTAAGCAATGACAGAGGGGGGAGTGGGAATGACATATGGGGAAAAACAAATTGAAAAAAATAAAAAGTATATATATTATTCTTATCTTTTTTTATATAACCATTTTTGTTCGAATAAAATCAGGAAATAACATTATTTTTTCAGCATCACGTGAGTAAAACAAAAAAGGTTTTACTTCTTCAACTAATTTTTTAAAATTTATTTTCTCACACTTTAACAGCAACCTTTTTTTAATTTCTTTTATATCGTCATTTTCTTTCAATTCCATCTTCTCTCTTAAAAAATGATAACTTGGATTTGTTTTAGAAAAAAGAAAAATTACATCATAAAAATCTCTTCCCATCGGTCTGGGACGGTTTAAAATAGCGAATATTTTCTGAGATAATAAAACATCGGGAGGCACGGCGTTGATTTTCAGAAAAATATCAAATTTATTTAAAATAACTCTCTCAGCTTTATAATTAACATTTTGAGGTTCGCAATCAATTTGAATGGTTAATTTTTCCCGGGTGTGGCCGGAAATACCGTGCTGATAAAATATTCCGGGGAATTTTACAAAACAATGAAAAGCACCTCTATATCTATTTTGTATTTCCACAGAATAACCATATAACTCTAATTGCCGTAATATTTTATCTGATAAATCTTCAAAATCTTCTTTACTTAAACCCTTATTATCAAAATCCAAATCTTCAGAAAACCGCCGAACGCCATGGATCATATGGATTGCCGTCCCGCCCATAAAAATTAATCGGCTTCCATATCCGGAACTGTAAATAATATCTAATATGACATATTGTAAGTATTCTCTTAGTAAATTCCTTTTAAAGATTCTCAAATTTTCAGGGTAAAATGTTTCTATCTGTTTTAAATCAAGCATTTTTTATATAACTCCAAAAACGATTAATTCTTCCGATTAATTTCTTTTGATTAAACTTTTCTAAAAAACTCATCAACTTTTTCTCATCCATCTGTTCAAAAAACATCTCCTTATTTATCCGTAAACTATTAAAATCCTGCTCTGTTTCTATATCTGAATGCAAGTAAAAATAGTCCAACAAGGCTTTCTCTATGCTGGCCATTTTTAAATATTTTTCCTGAAACTTTATTAAATCATAACCAAAAAAAAGCGGAGGCTTTAAAGACCGATAAATAAATTCTCCGATAGAGGTTCTAAAATGATAAGTCTTTCGAGTGGAAATAGAGGTAATTTCATAAACACTTTCAGGAATTAGATGATAATAAGATAAGGCACTTTCCAAAGAAACATAAGATGGTGAATAAACGCGGTTAGCAATCTTAAATAAAATTTCCTCACTAAGTTTTAAATCAGAAAAGATATAATATTCACGAACTACTTTCTTAATATAGCCCTTATCCTGCCACTCATTTAACCTTCTCCGATGAAAACCAGGTTCAATATTTTTAATCTCATTTAAGGAAAATATCGTGAAATCCCTTAATTCACTCTTTAATTCTAAATATTTCATGATATTTCTCCAAAATGCTATTTATAACACTTTCAAGAAACATTATATCATTTTAGTAATCTAAAAGCAAAAATAGGACTTTCTCCCTAAAAACAGGAGAATATTTAGTATTTTTGAGTTGATTTATCATTTCTTGAAAGCTCTCAACTTAACTCAATGCTTGCTATAGGTTATGTTACATTAAAAGATAAACATGTTACTATTGATCTCTTAAAAAATTATATATCCCCAAAATCAAAAGCAATTATTGACATTATCACTTATATTTTGTTTTATTGCATGTTCAGTTTAGTTCTTTTGATCTATGGCACAAAATTTTCTCTTAACTCTTGGATTACCACAGAACACAGTTGGAGTGCATGGGCTCCCCCCCCCTATATCCAATAAAAACTATTGTTCCAATTACTGGATTTTTGCTTTTAATTCAGGGTATAGCTGTTATTATACGTAAGATTATCTTTTTAATGGAAGGAAGGAAAACATAAATGGGTATTGAATTAATTGTTTTATTATTATTTGTCTTATTAATCCTTACATTGTTTACGGGCCACCCTTTAGCAACTACCTTAGGTGGATTAAGTTTATACTTTGGTTACTTTTTTTGGGGTCATAAACAAATTTGCTTAATGATCCCCAGTAAAATATCTGGGGTCATGAATAATTATATATTGCTTGCTATACCATTGTTTATCTTTATGGCTACTTTACTTGATAAATCAGGAGTTATTGAAGATCTATTTGATTCGCTTAACAAAATAACTGGAAATGGTCGTGGCATACTTGCAATTGTGGTAATAATTATTTGCACTGTATTTGCTGCTTGTACCGGAATAATAGGAGCCTCAGTAGTAACAATGGGACTCATAGCATTACCCCAAATGTTAAAGCATGGATATAGTAAAAGCCTTAGTACTGGTATTATAGCCGCAGGTGGTTCTTTAGGAATACTTATACCTCCTAGTATAATGCTTGTGGTAATGGGAGATCAGGCAACATTGTCAGTTGGAAAGTTATTTTCTGCAGCTATAATACCAGGATTAATTCTTTCAGCTTTATATATTATTTATATACTAATAATTGTACGTGTAAAGCCATCAGCACAATGTACTCCAAATGAGGATATCGATGAAGNTGGTAAAATTTATAGTTTAAAAGAATGGTTATCCTTTTTAGGATCACTTGTTCCTGTTTTATTGCTTATTTTAGGGGTACTTGGCTCGATATTTATGGGTATGGCAACCCCAACAGAGGCGGCAGCAGTTGGAACTTTTGTTGCCTTTTTGATAACTTGTCTTTATGGAAAATTTTCACTAAAAGCATTAAATGACGCTGTAGAAAGTACAGCCATAACAACAGGGATGGTTATGGCGATTCTTGCAATCGCAGGTGTTTTTACTTCGGTTTTTATTGCAATAGGAGGCGCTAATTTTGTTACAGGTTTATTGTTAGGAATAAAATCAAGATGGTTGATATATTCTGTGATGATGGTAATATATTTTATCTTAGGTATGTTTATAGATTGGACAGGTATAATTTTTTTAACATTTCCTGTATTCCTTCCTATTGTAACTCAATTGGGATTTAATAAATTATGGTTTGTAACAATTGCTGCAATAATTCTACAAACTTCTTTTCTTACTCCTCCTTTTGGATATGCTCTATTTTTCTTAAAAGGTATATCCCCTAAAGGAGTTGAAATGACAGATATTTATATGGGAATAATACCATTTATTATATTGATGCTTATTGGATTAGCAATATGTACTATCTTCCCAAATACTATATTGTATTTACCTTCTATTCTTTTTAGATAAGTCAATATTGCTTATCTTGATTTATCAAGATAATAAAACAATAAAAGGGGATAGATCTTAAAAGGCTGACCGAGATCTTCTAAGAATTAATATAATATAAATAAGGTTCTATTACAGTCATTTGGAAACTTATTTATTTAAGAAAACAGCCTTCTCCTTTGGTATTTGGTAACATATTCTAACAAAAAGGTATTAACTTAGAAAAGGAACAGGGGACGGTTGTAATAGCTCAATAATTCGGTAACTTTTTCTAAATTTTCGTAAGGGAACTAATAAGCCCTGGTTACCAATGTCTTTTCAAATGATTAGAAAATAGTATGAGATAGAATTTTTACGGTTGTATCATATTTCAAGAATAAAGTATGCTAATTGCAAAGATCTATCCTCTCGTTTATTCCGCATAACTTTAAAATTGTATCCTATGTCCTCATCCATCACACAACTCGAGTTGTAAAATCCAACAAAGAAATAGTATAATTTTAATAATTTATTGAACAGTACTACACAAATTAATTCAAGGGATAGGAAGGATTGAGAATGAAAATATTAGCAGTGGATTATGACGGGGTCATTAGTGACAGTGCTTTAAAATCTTTATTTACAAGTCATAACGCCTATTGTAAATATTTTGGTTCGGAAGCAAAGAGAAATTTTGGCGGAGAATTATTTACTTTTGATAATTGGGAAGAGATACAAAAACAATATAAGAAAGAAATGGATGATTACCGCCGCTTAAGATCTTATATTGAATTATCGGGTGATTTTTTCGCTATTATTAAAATTATGGAAGAGCAGGTTCAGGTTAAGGATCAACAGGAATTCGTTGCTTATCGTAACCAGCTTCAATTCGATTATCCTTTTTTTCGAGAATTATTTTTTAAAGAGAAAGAGAAATGGCAGGAAAAGAGTTTTAGAAAATGGTTTTTTCTGTCACCTGTTTTTAAGGAAGTCATCAAGGGGATTCAGCGATTTACAAAGGAAAGTCAAAAAATTGTCATTGCTACTTCCAATCTTGGGGAAGCCATTCATCGTGCCTTTCAACCGGAATATCTTGGTTTTGAGATGGATATTGAAGATATTTTTGATAAAAACTTTGGCAAGCATAAAGCAGAGCATATGCAGGCCATCGCCAAAAAATATGATGCCAAATTAAATGAGATTTATTTTATTGATGACCAGTTGAGCTATCTTAAAGGAACTGATGTCTTGGGGGTCAACGTTTTTTTGGCCGGATGGGGTTATTGTACCGAAAGCCAGAAAGAGGAAGCAAAAAAGGAAAAGATTACCGTAATTGAGGAGGAAAAGGATTTTTATCCGGTGTTAAAGCAAGCATTGAGTTAAGTTGAGAGCTTTCAAGAAATGATAAATCAACTCAAAAATACTAAATATTCTCCTGTTTTTAGGGAGAAAGTCCTATTT
>ASPA01000015.1 GCA_000405605.1 Atribacteria bacterium SCGC AAA255-G05 | reverse complement strand
GAAATAAATGACGTATATCGTATATCGTATTGTGCCAGCATTAAACTAAAAACTTAAAGCGAAAAGCGAAAAACCATAATTCAAAATTCAAAACTTTTTCTTCAATTTTAAGTTTTAAGTTTTGGTTTTGCGTTTTTAGCTTTAAACTTTACGCTCTATATTATTCACTAACGACTATTTAATCTTGTATTTGTATTTAACCAGCTAACTAAATTGAAAGGATTAATAATGAGCTTACATGGAATACTATCCTTATGGAATCAATCCGCGGAATTTAAAGAAATAATAAAAATAATAAAAGGAAAGTTGATTAACAAAATTTTACTTTCCGGCCAGAAGGATAGTGCCCGTTCTTTCTTTATTGCTGCCTTAGCCTCAAAAAAGGAAATAAAAAAATCTTACCTTATTATTGCCGATTCTCAGGAAAATGCCTTAAAGATATACCAGGATTTAAGTACTTTTTTAAATAAACCTCAAAGTGAGGAAGAGAATATTTTTCTTTTCCCTTCTTTTGATGTCCTTCCTTACGAAGACATCAGTTCCGATCCCCAGATAATTCAGCAAAGGATAAATATTTTGAAACATCTTTCCGCGATTGATCAGAACATAAAGAGGATTATTTTAATTGCTGATATTAAAGCCCTCCTGCCCAAATTAGCCTCTCCACAAAAATTTAAAAAGACGAGTTGGAAATTTAAAATAGGAGACGTCTTAAAAAAGGAAGATTTTTTGGAAATTCTCTTAGACCAAAATTATCAGTCGGTAGAGATAGTCGAAGAAAAAGGTGAATTTAGTAGCCGGGGAGGAATTATCGATTTTTTCCCGGTAACCAGTGAAAATCCTCTTCGATTAGAATTATTTGGAGACCAGATAGAATCGATCAGGTATTTTAATTTGAATACTCAAAGGTCGATACTTAAATTGGCAGATTATACCCTTCTTCCTTCCCGGGAATTAATTACCGATGGTTCGTCTAATTATAATTACAGCACTATATTTGATTATCTTCCCGAGGACCTGATAGTACTACAAAACGAGCCGGAATTAATTAAAGAAAAAACGGAAGAGTTTCAGGAAGAAGTCGAAAGCATTTACCAAAAAATAGAGCAAGATAAAAGGGAATTAATCTTTTCACCCTCTTCTTATTTCATCACCAACTCCGAGATATGTGATAAACTAAAATCTAAAAAAATAATTAATTTTACCTATCTTCCGGAGGAAAACAAAGAAGATATTTCCGGCAATCAGGAAGAGAAAAAAGAATATATCAGAGAATTTATTTTAGAAGGACAGGAGATCAGTTCTTATTTTGGGAATTTAGACCTGTTTGCTAAAGATTTAGAAAAATGGCAGAAAGAAAAACAGCGTACTATTATTCTGGTCAGAAATGAAGGACGAGCCCAGCGCTTAGGGGAGATATTAGAGGAAAGAGGGGTAAAAAGATTTACTACAGGAAGAATAGAAGAATATACTGCTTTAAAATCAACTATCTTTATTTCTTATGGTTACTTAAATTATGGATTCAGACTTCCCAATCTTAAGACAGTTTTCATAACCGACCAGGAAATATTTGGCAAGGAAAGGAATAAAAGATATAAATTAACCAGGCGTAAGAGCGAACTCTTTTCCTCTGCGATGGATATTTCTCCCGGAGATTATGTAGTACACATTGAACATGGTATAGGCATATATAGAGGGATTATAAATTTAACCGTCAAAGGAGTAAAGCAGGATTATCTTTTAATCGAATACGCCCAGGGGGATAAACTGTATGTCCCGGTAGACCAGTTTGATTTAGTCCATAAATATATAGGCATCAAAGATAAAACCCCCAAGATTTACCGTTTAGGAGGAGTCTCCTGGGGAAAGGCTAAAGGGAAAGCAAAAAAGTCAATTCAAAAATTAGCTCAGGAGCTTTACAATTTATATGTTGCCCGTAAAGAAATCAGGGGTTTTGCCTTCTCCAAAGATAATAACTGGCAGCAAGAGCTGGAGATGTCTTTCCCCTATGAAGAGACTTATGATCAATTGCAAGCTCTATCTGAGGTTAAAGCTGATATGGAAATAGTCAAACCTATGGAGAGATTAGTTTGCGGAGATGTAGGTTATGGTAAAACCGAGATAGCCATAAGAGCTGCCTTTAAAGCGGTATTAGACGGAAAACAGGTGGCAATTTTGGCACCTACCACCATCCTGGTTCAACAACATTATGATACTTTTCGGGAAAGAATGAACCCCTTTCCTATAAATATAGATATGCTCTCCCGTTTTAGAACTAAACAGGAACAGAAAAAAATTATTGAAGGCCTGGAAGAAGGAAAGGTAGATATTATTATAGGGACCCACCGGTTAATTCAAAATGATATCCGGTTTAAGGATTTAGGCTTGCTTATCGTTGATGAAGAGCAGCGTTTCGGAGTCCTTCATAAAGAAAGAATAAAAAAATTAAAAGAAAGTATTGATTCTCTTGCCTTGACTGCCACTCCTATCCCCCGCACCCTGCACATGTCAATTATCGGAGTTAGGGATTTAAGTGTGATAAACGCTCCCCCGGAAGACAGGTTTCCTATTGCTACTTATATTTGCAGGAAAGATGATAAAGTGATAACAGAGGCTATAAGAAGAGAATTGGACCGGGAGGGGCAAATATTCTTTGTTCATAATCGGGTAAGGAGTATTCAGAAAATAGCAGGGGATTTGAGTCGGCTCTTTCCTCAAGCCAGAATCGGGATTGCTCATGGACAGATGGCAGAAGAGCAGTTAGAAAATATAATGATTGATTTTTTAGAAAAGAAATATGATATTTTAGTCTGTACTACCATCATAGAAATTGGTTTGGATATTCCCAATGTGAATACTATTATTATCGATGATGCCCATAAATTTGGCTTATCCCAGCTTTACCAGTTAAGAGGGAGAGTGGGGAGGAGTGACCGGCGTGCCTATGCTTATTTTCTTTATCCTTCCTATCGTTCTATTTCTGATACTGCAAAAAAGAGATTGCAGGCCATTAAAGAGTTCAGTGAGTTAGGCTCCGGTTTTAAATTAGCCATGCGAGATTTGGAGATTCGGGGAGCGGGGAATCTGCTGGGCAAAGAGCAGCACGGTTCTGTAAGCGAGGTGGGATTCAATCTTTACTGCCGTTTATTAGAAGAAGCGATTAAGGAATTACGGGAAGAGAAAGAGGGAAAAGAAAAGGGGAAAGAGATTACCCCGGTTATCGATGTAAAGATAGATGCCTATATTCCCGGAGGCTACATTTCTGATTTAAAACAGAGGGTCTTAATTTATAAGAAATTGGCTGAAATTAAAGATTTAGAAGATTTGGAGAGGGCAAAAGAAGAGTTGAGGGACAGGTATGGAATTTATCCCCGGGAACTAAGGAATTTATTAGAGATAATATATCTTAAGATATTTTTAAGAAAGTTAGGAATTGGTTCCCTGGTGGTAAAGGAAAAGAAGTTAATTATTAGATATCTGCAAAATACTAAGATAAAAGCTAAATTAAGCAGACTGCCTTCTTTCTATCAACAAAGATTAATAGAGGAAGAACATAGATTGTCTAGAATTTCTAAAATTGACCTTTCCGGGATTAAATCTACAGAAATTTTGAAATTCTTGAAGGATTTTGTAATAAACTTGGCGAAAGATAGTGAATAGTCGTTAGTATATAGTATATAGCAAAGAGAAGAGAAGACAGGAGACAGAATTCAGAAGCCAGAATAAGATAATATATAGTACTACATAGTACTATATAGTAAAATACAGTAATAAGTTTCGAGTTGCAAGTTACGGTTTTCAAGTTGTAAGAAAATACTGAGCATGTAGGGGCGTATTGCATACGCCCTCAATAATCATAAAACCGTAGGACAGACGTCCCGCCGGTCTATGTAAACAAGGGGCTTGATTTATCAAGCCCGCAAAACTTGGGTCGGATAAATCCGACCCCTTGTACGATAAAAATACTTTACAAGAAAAGGTTTTGAGTTTTTATTAAAATCGGCCAATTGCATTATCTCGTATCTTGTATTTAATACTAACGACTATTCACTAACGACTAACGACTAGTAAAGAACGGAGGAAGAAATGTACCAAAAAGAGAAAGAACTATTTGCAGAAATGATGGGAATAATAACTAAATTGAGAGGACCAAAAGGTTGCCTTTGGGATAGAAAGCAGACCTTAGAATCTCTGGCTCCCAATATTTTAGAAGAAGCCGAAGAAGTCTCAGAAGCAGTTAAATTTAATGACTTAGATAATCTGTGTGAGGAACTGGGCGACCTATTAATGGTTATACTTATGGAGATTGAAATTGCCCGGGAAAAAGGCTTATTTACTTACTCTGACGTGCTGACCGGAGCAATAAAAAAATTCGTCAGAAGACATCCTCATGTCTTTGGTGACGTAAAAGTAAATACTCCCGAAGAAGCTTTAGCGGTCTGGAAAAAAAATGAAAAGAGAAGAAAAAGAAACAAATAACAAAAAATATTATTAATTTGAATTAGAAATCTATTTAAATCTAAAAAAATTAATTTAACCTATATAAGATATATGATATAATATATTGGTTAACTAGTTTAAAATACAGGTTGCAAGTTGCGAGTTTCAAGTTACAAGAAAATACCGAATGTCTATCCTATGAATTGTTTTATTAAAATTGGTTAATCGGTGAATTGGCTAATTGGTAAATTATTTTATCGGTGAATCGGCCAATTGGTCAACCGTATTGTCTTGTATCTCGTATCTTATACTAACGACTATCTTGTATTTATTTCCTGTATTTTCTTTACTAACGACTATTCACTAACGACTAACGTCTATATATTCGGAGAATTATTTCATGTCTGAGAAAAAATCAAAAAAATCCTTTCCAAAAGTAATATTAATTACCCTGATTCTGATTGCTCTATTTGCGGGAGGATATTTCGCCATTCGGAGTAATCAGGCTAAAAATGAGATAAAATATCAGATAATCTCTACGATAGAGAATGCCATTGATCGGGGAATTTATTTTGAGAAAGTTAAAAATTACTCTCTTAATTCTATAACTTTATCTAATTTTAAAGTATTCAAAAACAGCTCATTAAAAGATGAGGATTTACTATTTGAAGCCGAAGAGGTAATTGTTAATTATAATCTGGATATTCTCTCTGCTTTAAAAAGGGAGGCACTCCTGAATGTTGAAGATATCACCCTGGTAAAACCCCGGATGACTTTGGTTAGAGACAATAAGGGAATCTTTGATTTTATGGGAAAATTTAATTTTAAAGGTAATAATTTCGCAGTTTCCCTCAAAAGAGTGAATTTTCAGGATGGAAATCTGGATTATATAGATTTCCAAACAACCAGAGAAGATGAACTTTTAACTAAAGTAAAATCTTTAAATGGCTATTTTTATTTGGGAAATTTACCCAAAGTTGAATTTGATTGTTCGGGTTTTAGGGAAGAAGATAATACTCCCCTTGCTATAAAGGGATATTTTTTTACGGATAGAGCGGATTATTCCCTCGATTTTACTTTTAAAGATGCCGATATTACTCATTTTCAATATTATTTTGCCAAAACCAAGCCCTTCAATTTAAAAAAGGGGTTATTTGATTTAAATCTCCACCTGGCCAAGGATTCAGATACTACCAAAGGTGAAACTATCTGGCATGGCCAGGCCTCCGCAAGAGATGTTGATTTATTTCCGGATTTTTTAGACGGTATAGAACTCAATCAAGCCGAGGGTTCAGCTACTTTTGATTCCAAAGAAACAATAATAGAGAAGGTAACCGCCCTTTATAAGAATTCCCCGTTTACCTTAAAAGGTAATCTTACTTATATAGATGAGTTTAATTACGATATCAGGGTTAAATCAGATGATTTTAAATTAAGTGATTTGAAAGAAGGCTTGAAAGAATATCTATCTCTCGCCAGTGAGGTTCAAGCTGAAGGCAAGTCTAATCTGTCATTTGAAGTAACTGGTTCAGAAGAAATTTTCCAGGTGCAGGGTGAATTGTCAACCGAACAAGGAGAAATTCAAGGTTGTGATTTTTCCCATCTAAGGACAGAATTCAATTACGACCAGGATGATTTTTATTTTAAAAATATGAAAGCAGAGGTTGAAGGAGGTATTATCGAGGGCGAAGGTAAAATTAATCTTAAAAGCGAGTTGCCCGAATATAATCTTTTATTTAACCTTGCTCAATTAGACGTGGAAAGTGATTTTCTAAAATCTTTCCATTTAGATTATCTAAAGAGAGGGTTTTTATCGGGAAAAGTTGAGATTGGAGGAATTATTGCCCAGGGGGAGAAAGTGAATCTTTCTACTGAAGCAAAGATAAAAAATGAAGCAGGAATTCTTTCTCTAAAGGCAGAAGGGGTAATTGCCGAAAATAATTATCTGAATTTAAAAATAAACACTGCGGGAATTAATTTGGAAGAGCTGGGAGAATTCTTAAATTATCAAGAGATTAAAGGATTGGCCAGTTTTAACGGTGAGTTGAGCGGCCTGCCCGATAATCTAAAGATAAAAGGTAAAATTGAAGTAGAAAAAGGACAGATATCTGAATTGCCCTTTGATTGTTTGGAAGGGAAGATAGATTACCAGAGCAGTAAGTTAAAACTGGAAGAGCTTGTTTTCAAAAATGAAGGTTTGGGTCTGGAAGGTAATGGAAGTATTGATTTCACTGAGGGAAAAGACACTGAAACGAACTTTGTCTTTAAAGTAGAGCAGGCAAATATAGGCTATTTGGCGAAACTCTATAATTATGATTTTTCCCTATCTGGCATGGCTCAAGGGGAAATTACCGTTGAAGGAATTTGGCCTAAACTAAATGCACGCGGTGATTTGGGGTTAAAAGATATTAATTTAGTTAGCCTTAAAGCAGAATCCGGAAATCTCATCTTTGTTTTAGAAGATAATAAGATAAGAGTTGAAAATATGGTTTTAAATTCTGGAAAGACTCAACTATATATCCAGGGAGAAATAAATTTGGAAGAAGATTTACCCCTAAACTTGAGAGTTAATTTCCTAAATCAAGATATCTCATATTTTTTATCAAATTTTGTACAGTCAGATTTAAATTTAATAAATAGATTTAGAGGAAAAGCTACAGGTTCTCTGGAGATAAAAGGTAATTATGCTTCTCCTGACCTGTATCTGTCAGCTTTAATCGAAGATGCCCAGTTAGAAGGGGTACCTTTAAATTCCATAGAAGTAAAATTAGATAAAATTGGTTCCATGGTCCGGATTAATCAGTTAAAACTAAGCCAAAGAAAAGGGCAACTTACAGCCGGGGGATGGATTAATTTTGATGAAGGTAATAAAAATTTAGATATTCACCTTTCGGCGGACAATGTAGATTTAAGCCAATTATCTAATCTTTTTGGTATAGAAGATGAAATTAAAGGATTGGTGAGCTTTGATGCAGAGGCCACGGGAAAGATTGACTTACCTGATATATCTTTCTCGGCGAAGGTTGAAAAGGGGAAATTTCAGGATTTTATTTTTGACAATCTTACTTTTGAAGCTCTCTACAATCAAGATATCTTAGAGGTTAAACAATTTATTCTGGATAAAGAAGGTCATCAAATGAAAGGAAAGGGCAAGATTCCTTATGAGTTTTCTTCTATGGGAAAAGAAAAAGTTACCTCAAGTTTAACTGATATTCCCATAGATTTTGTCCTTACTCTGGAAAATACTGATTTAAGTTTTATTAGTATGTTCTTCAAAGAAGATATTAAACAACTCCAGGGCTTAACCAATGCTGAATTAAAACTTTCCGGGACTTTAAACCAACCGATTTTGAATGGAAGTATCGTACTTGCAGATGGGGAAGTAGAACTTTATAAATTACCGGCCAAAATTAATGGCTTAAATGTATCACTCCAGTTAGAAGATAATTTAGTTAAGATAGAAGATATGTACTTTAAGATTGACCAATATAGGATTTATACTTCCGGAGAATTTTCTTTGAAAAACTTGCAATCTCAAGATTTAAATATTAATATATGGAGTAATAACGAGGAGATTCTATACCAGGATATTTTCAAAGCCCAGGCTGATCTAAAGGCAAAGGTGACTGGTTTAATTACTTCTCCTCACATAGAAGGAATTTTAACTCTTTCTCAGGCAGAATTAAACTGGAAAGAAAACAATAAAAATATCCCCACTGATCAATCTGAACTTTTATCTAAATTAATTAACCTTAAAGGAGATATCGATCTTGAGGTAAAAATTTTAGATGATTTTATGGCTAAGACTAATGATTTTGATTTGAAATTAGCGGGAATTGTAAAAGTTCAGGGAGCTCTATCTGCTCCTAAATTAAACGGGGGATTACAGGTTAAACAGGGCTATATCGTCTTTTTAGATAAGAAATTCAGAGTATCTGAGGGTAAAGTAATGTTTGCTGATTCTACAGGAGAAGATGTGATTTTAGATATAAGAGCAAAAACAGAAATTGATGATATAGATGTATTTTTAAATGTGAGCGGGATTCTCGCTCAACCAACGATTACCCTTAGTTCCTCTCCGGTGTTGAGTGAGAGTGAAATAATTTCTCTTTTAATGTTTAATAAAAACTATGCCGGATTAACCGAAGGAGAAATGGGAACAATTTTACAAGAAGAAATGATTAATTTGATTGCTCAGGGATTGAGTATAAGATTTTTAAATCAGATAGAAAATCAAGTTGCTGATAGTTTGGGGTTAGATGATTTTAAAATAGAGAGAATCTTTAAAAGAGAGCAGGATTCTGATTTAGCTTTTTTCCCGGGTTTAGCTCTTGAAACTTTAGCCTTTAAAGTGGGAAAATATTTTTCGGAAAGTTTCTATTTAACCTATTCTGCGCCTTTATTTGAAATGGGGATAGGTGACTTAGGATTAGAATATAAACTTAAAGATGATTTAACTTTAAGCACTCAAATAGGTTCAGTAAGTTCACAAGATGATGAATTTGAGTTAAAATTTGAATTACAATACGAATTTTAAAATAGAGGGGTCAGGTCTCAACATTTGACATAACATTTTTGGCTGTCTTGTTTAGCAGTGAGTTATGTCAAATGTTGAGACCTGACCCCCAATCAAAATTTTTAAAGGAGGAATAAAAAGTGAGAAAGAACAAATGGAGCAAGATACTTATATTTGGAATTTTAACTTTAGTATTTATTTTGAGCAGTTTAAGTTTAGTCCAAGCACAAGCAAACAATCAAGGAAAGATAACTGCAATAGTAGTCCAGGGGAATGAAAATATTTTTAAGGATTTAATAATTTCCCAAATCGCCTCTAATCTGGGAGATGTATTTTCCAAAGAAAATATAGAAAAAGATATGAAAGCAGTATATGATCTGGGTTATTTCGAAGATGTAAAAATAAAATTAGAATCATTTCGCGATGGCTACAAAGTAGTTTTTGTAGTAGTGGAAAATTTACCTGTAAAAGAGATTAATATTGAAGGCAGTACCGTAGTTTCCGTAGAAGAGATGCGGGAAGTAATGGTTTTACGGGAAGGGCAAATTTTTTGCCAGAAGATATTAAAGAACGACCTTGATCGTATTTCTCAACTATACAAAGACCGTGGGTATCTTTTAATTAATATTAAAGATATTAATTTTGATGAAGAAGGAAAATTGTGGATAAAGATTTCTGAAGGCCGTCTGGAAAAGATAATAATTGAAGGCAATGACAAGACCAAAGAAAAGGTAATTACCAGAGAAATTAATATTGAACCCGGGGACCTATTTAATTTCGAGATAGTAAAAAAGTCCTTACAGAAAATCTATAACTTAGGATATTTCGAAGACGTAAGTATGAAATTAGAACCGGGCAGCGAAGAAGATAAAATATTTTTGGTTATTAAAGTAATTGAGAAAAATACAGGAAAATTTGGCGTTGGAGCAGGATATAACTCCGAAGAAGGCCTTATGGGATTTACTAGTTACGAAGAGAGCAATCTTTTTGGAGGAGGACAGAAATTAGAAGCTAAAGTAGAAATTGGAGGTCGGACTACTTATAAAATAGCTTTTTTAGAACCCTGGTTAGCTAACACACCTACTTCTTTTGGTTTTGAAGTCTACGATACTGCCCAAAAAGAAGAAGAAAAAGAAGAGGGAGAAATTATTTCGGAATACGAAGAGGAAAGATTGGGAGGTAAACTTATCTTTGGACGCAGGATTTCTGATGCTGTTGACTTAGGAATAGAATTAAAGACTGAAAAAGTGACCTACAATTTAATCTCTGGTTCTTCTTTGCCAGATAATAGTGATGAAGGACAGACCAATAGTCTTACACCGACTTTTACCTATGATACCCGAGATAATGTATTTAATCCTACTTCTGG
>ASPA01000014.1 GCA_000405605.1 Atribacteria bacterium SCGC AAA255-G05 | reverse complement strand
GAAATTATTTCGGAATACGAAGAGGAAAGATTGGGAGGTAAACTTATCTTTGGACGCAGGATTTCTGATGCTGTTGACTTAGGAATAGAATTAAAGACTGAAAAAGTGACCTACAATTTAATCTCTGGTTCTTCTTTGCCAGATAATAGTGATGAAGGACAGACCAATAGTCTTACACCGACTTTTACCTATGATACCCGAGATAATGTATTTAATCCTACTTCTGGTCTATATGGTAATTTTTCTTTAGAAAAAGCAGGGGGATTTTTGGGAGGAGATTATGATTTTACCAAATATAATCTTACCCTTAGCACTTATTTTTCTACCAAGATTACGGAAGATGTAATTAATATTGGCAGTATTAAAAATATTGCTGATAAAATTAGTCAGGGAGTTCTAGCCTTTAGAGCTAAAGGAGGTTCTGCGAATTCAGTTTTACCATCTTTTGCTAAATATAAAGTGGGAGGAATGAACACGGTAAGAGGATATGATTTCGGGGAATTCTCCGGAGATAAATCTTTGGTGTTTAATGCTGAGTACAGATTACCTCTTGCAAAGAATTTTCAGGCTGTGTTGTTTACAGATTGGGGACAAGCTTGGGATTACGAAGAAAGTATTAATCTTGCGGATTTAAAATTTGGTAAAGGAATAGGTATTCGATTTGATACACCTATTGGACCAATTCGATTAGACTATGGAATTGATGAAGAAGGTACAGGGCAGACTTACTTTAGTGTAGGACATACGTTTTAGGAGATAATTGCCCGATTGCCCAATTCACCAATTGACCAATTGATTTGGTTGGTTAGTTAGTTACTTACCTGATTAACTAGTTAAGAATACAAATACAAGATAGATTAGTTGTTAGTATTGGTTAGCCAGTTTAAGATTTAATCCTTAATTAATTAACTAACTAACTAACCAAGTAACCAGCTAACCAACTAACTAAGTAGATACGCAATACGCGATACGCAATACTAATTATTAAGGGGGAAAATAATGCAAGTAGCAGAAAAAAGAGCAGGGAATAAAGTAGTTTTTATTCTATTATTTACTGTAATAATCTTTTTATTTTTAAGTTTTCAAAATATTGAGGCAGCAGTAGGAAAGATAGGTTTAGTAAATCTGGCAGAAGTTATATCCGGTCATCCTTATACCCAAAATATTAATCAACTTAGTTCAAACTTACGAGAAGAGCTTCAAAAACGCCAGGAAGAATTAAATGCACAAGGTAAAGGACTTGATGAAACCGGACTTAAAAAGTTAGAAGATAAATTTAATAAAGAATGGAATCCAATCAAAGAAAAAATTCTTGCTGAGATAAAATCGTACCAGGCTGCTCGTTATTCAGATATTATTGAAGCAATTAAGGCGGTAGGAGATAAAGGAAAATATGATTTAATAATAAATAGTGAGATAAAAGTACCAGCCGGGAACGATATTTTAAATTATCCTATTGCTCTCTATGGAGGAGAAGATATTACCCAGGATGTAATAGCAGAAATTGTGACAAAATTAGAAGAAGAGCAGAAAGAAAAAGATAAAACACAATGAAACAAAAATTATCCATAGGAGAAATTTTAAACCTTTTGCCCCATCGTTATCCCTTTTTATTAGTGGATAAAATATTAGAGCAGGAAAAAAACAAGATAGTAGGGGTAAAAAATGTTACCATAAACGAACCTTTTTTTCAGGGACATTTTCCGGGGCATCCAGTGATGCCCGGGGTGCTTATAATCGAAGCTATGGCCCAAATCGGCGGAGTCCTGATGTTCTCCAAAGAGGAAAATAAGGGGAAGATTCCCTTATTTGCTGGTATCGATAAAGCTCGTTTTAAAAAACCGGTTTATCCCGGTGATCAATTAATAATTAAATTGGAAATTGTAAAGGTGGTAAGAGGAATTGGCAAGGCAAAAGCAGAGGCCTATGTGGATGACAATCTGGTAGCTTATGCTGAGTTACTTTTTACCGCAGTCTAAAACAGTATATAGTATTTAGTATTTAGTATATAGTGAAGAAAGAAGAATCCAGAATTCAGTAGCCAGGAGCCAGAATAAAATAGCATATAGCTAAATACAGTAATGAGTAATAAGTAATGAGCAATAAGTTAAAGGTTGAAAGTTTTTGGTTTTCATTTATGGGTTCCTAGAAGGCAGAATCTAATTACTTGTTGTATCGACTGGTAGACCGGAAGACCGGGTGACTGGTAGACTGCTAACCAGTAGGGGAGAAAATCGTGCAGGGAATAACGACAAAAAATTTAGTAAAAGTATACCGAAAAAGACGAGTGGTTGATGATATAAGTTTAGAGATTAATAAAGGCGAAGTAGTAGGTCTTTTGGGACCAAATGGGGCAGGAAAGACCACTACCTTTTATATTATAGTGGGCTTAATTGCTCCGGATAAGGGGAAAGTATCTTTTAACAGTAAAGAAATCACCAAAATCCCTATGTTTCAGAGAGCCAGGATGGGTTTGGGGTATTTAGCCCAGGAGTCTTCAATCTTTCGCAAACTTACTGTAGAAGAAAATCTGCTTCTAATTTTAGAATCTTTAGGAGTTAAGAGAGATGAAGGGAGAGAAAGATGCTATTCATTACTAAAGGAGCTAGAAATAGAACATCTTGCTGATTACAAAGGATATATGCTCTCCGGAGGGGAAAGACGCCGGGTAGAAATAGCCCGAACTTTAACTAGCTCACCTTCTTTTATGCTGCTTGACGAGCCCTTTACTGGAGTTGACCCTATTGCGGTTTATGACATTCAGGAAATAATTTCTTATCTAAAAGAAAAAGGGCTGGGGATATTAATTACCGACCATAATGTGAGAGAGACCCTTAAAATTACTGATAGAGCTTATATTATGCATAATGGGAAAATATTGACTTCAGGAACTCCCCAGAAGGTAGCCAATTGTGAAATTACCCGAAAAATCTATCTGGGGGAGAGATTTAATCTTTAAAATTGACCAATTGACCAATTTGCCAATTAACCAATTAATAAAAGTTACAAGTTACAAAATTATTTAGTTAACCTGTTTCCCGGTTGGCTAGTTATAAGATAAAAGATAAAACTGCAGGACAGGCGTCTCGCCTGTCTATGTAAAAGTAGGAGCTTGATTTATCAAGCCCATCTGTTTTTTCTGTCATTCCTGCGAAAGCAGGAATCCAGAGCATTTCTACCCGTATATATGAATTAAATTAACTGGTAAACTGGTTAACTAATTTGATTGGCAAATTGGCAAATCGGTGAATTGGCCAATTGGTGAATTGGTGAATCGGTAAATTGGAGAATTAAAGAACATGTACAGTCTTATTTTAATATTTACAGTTATCATAATAAGCGGTTTGATAGCCTTTATCGGTGATTGGGTGGGTCTTAAAATAGGTAAAAAAAGAGTAAGCATCTTTGGCTTACGTCCCCATCACACAGCAATAGTTATTACTGTAATTAGTGGTATTTTGATTGCCATCATTACAATAACTATGCTTGCCATCTCCTCCAATGATGTTAGAACCGCCCTTTTCGGAATGGAAGAATTAAAAGCAAAACTCTCCAACTTATCCCAGGAAGTAGAGTCAAGTAATATACAGCTATCTTCTACCAAAGAAGATCTAAAGAAAAAAACTACCCAGTTACAAGAAATGGATGAGAAATATCAGAAATTATCTGAAGACATAAAGAACAAAACAAGCCAGTTAGAAGAATTGTTGATAATTAGAGAAGGTCTGATAGAAGAAAAAGACAAGTTGGATAAGGAAGTAGAAGAGTTAAATGCTACCATAAAAGCTCTCTACTCCGGAATTACCTGGATTAGAGAAGGAGAGGTTATTCTTGGTTCAGATGAACAGATTGCGCTGACTATTATTCAAGGCCAAAGGTCGATTGAAGAAATAAAGGAAGAGTTGATTAAATTTTTAAACGAAGCTTCCAATAAAGTATTAGCTATGGGAGCCAAAAAATATGAGCGAACCAACCAGGTATTTATTATTTCTCAAGAAGAATTCGAAAGTATAGCACAGAAGATATATGATACTGATAAAGAGATGATAGTAAGACTTTTGTCTTCAATAAATGTAGTTAAAGGAGAACCTATAGTAGCACATTTTAGCATCCTAGAGAACAAATTAGTCTTTAAAATAGATGAAGAAATTATTTCCGAAGAAATTAAAAGTTCAAAAGTAGCTGGTGAGGTGGAAAAAGAGCTTTTATCTCTTTTAAGAAAAGTGAATATTTTAGCAGTGGAAAAAGGGATTATTCCTAATCCTAAAACGAGTTTTGTGGGAACCGTATCTGCAGTTAATCTATATGATACAGTTAAAAATATTATAGAATCAGGCACAACAATGAAAGTCTCGATTATTTCGGTTTATGATACCTGGAGTACCGGTCCTCTGAGAGTGAGGATGGAAGCCAAACCCATTTCTTCTTTAAACCCCTAACTTCTAAATTAGTCGCAAGCAATAGTATAGCGTAGAGCGTACAGCGTTTAGCGTATAGGATATTAGTTGCCAAGTTACCAGGTTTGCCGGTTAAAAATACAGTGATAAGTGATGAGTAAACTAAGTAATAAGAAAAGAGTTTGCTGGTTAGTTGGTTACCTGGTTAGCTAGCTAACTAATTTAATTGGTGAATTCTTATATTTGTATTGTTTTTAATCGGCTAATTGGTGAATTGGGCAATTGGGCAATTGAATTATCCCTACAGATACAAATTTATTTGACATTACAATACTTTAACAATTATAATAGAATCAATAAAAATATAATATTACAACCGATTATTTATATAAAAAATACCGCATAGAACTTGAATTTATGATAACATTGAAAATTTTTTAATTTTTTTTGAATTATTTTCAAAAAAAAGAAGGATTTTTAAACATTGATGTAGTAATATATATATGATAAGTTAAAATGATATATAAGTATATCATCTCAGATTGGTTAAAGTAGGGAGAAAGGAGGTGAAAAAAAATTCTTGGACCTGCTTTAATTTAAGTAAAGATGATATAAAAACCAGTTAGCAATTTAAAAAGAGAAAATATTTAGTGAGGGAACTTTGGATACTCAATTAATAGATTCTCCTTAAAATAAAGCTGACTGGAAATATAAAAAAACCAAGGAGAAAAATAATGAAAAAATTAGTATTAGTATTAGTATTAGTATTAGCTTTTGCACTTCCAGTACTCGCTAATCCATTTGTAGATGTTCCTTTAAACCACTGGGCATATGATTCAGTCCAAAGCTTAGCCGCAAAGGGTGTTATCGTAGGTTATCCTGATGGTACATTCGGTGGAGGAAAATCTCTAACCCGTTACGAATTTGCTGAAGCAACAGCTAAAGCATTGGCATATGTAGAAGGCATGGACTTTGCTTCCGCTGAAGATGTAGCAATATTAGAGAAATTAGCTATTGAATTTGCTGACGAATTAGCCAGCTTAGGAGTAACCGTAGCTGACTTAGAGGCTTCTTTAGGCGCAAACACCGAAGCAATCGCTGCTTTAGAGACAACTGTAGCTAAATTGGATACCTTCTTTGAACCAGTTGTAATAAGCGGTTCCTTTACAGCAACTTATACTGACGCTTATCTTGCTTATAATATAGCAGATGAGAAGTATGCAAAGGACCCCGCATATACTGGTTCTACATTGACAGCGGAAGGTGAATTAAATCTTGTTGCCACTATAAATGATAATACCACAGCCGGAGTTACTTTTTATACAGAGGAAGCTCTTGATGCTGCCGCAGTTACCGCAGATACTTTCTTTATCGATTTTGCTGATGGTGAAAATTTTGCAAAATTATATGCTGGGAATATCGCCAGTGCTGATGTAGGTAGCTTCACCGCTCTTAGTCTGATATTTAATGATGAATATGAAAGTCCTGTTTATGCCTGGGATGATGAATACTTTAGAGGCTTATGGGCATCCTGGAATTTACTAGGAGCTAACTTTAGTCTAATTAGCGAAGTTGATAGATTCTATACTTTAAAGGGACAAAGCGGTCCGATTGGAGCATACGTATCTTTGGACAGAGTAACCGTTACTTCAGCAGATTATGAAGATTTTGGAGAAGTTATAGTGGGCGCAGATTTAAATTATACCTTTGAAGACGGAGTCACCAATGCTAAATTAGATGCCGCTTACCAAATGGGTATGGAAGATTATGGTCTTGCTGGAGCGCTTAGCACTAAGGTAGGAGAAGATGGTGAAGTTGGGCTTGCCGTAGACGGACATTATATCCAAGCTGGTTTTACCCCAACTGCCGGAAATTTCGATCCTAATACTATGGGTGGAGGCGCATCAGTCTCTTACTTGTTAGATGTTGGTGGATTAGAGAAGACAGAAGCTACTTTAGCGTATGATTATGAATCTGATATTCCTGCAGAAGGTGACGATGCTGTAGTTGGTACCAACGAAGTAACTGTAACACTTGCCTTTACTATGGATGCAGTCACTGAAGAGACTGCTACCTTAGAAGGAACAGTTGAAATACCTGCAGAAGGTGACGATGCTGTTTATACAGTATCCGCAGAGTATGCAAATTACCCGGTTGCTGATAAGCTTAAAGTGAGTGCATATGGTGAATATACTAATACACCAAGTGTTGCTCTTGCTGAAGCAGAAGATTACACCTACTATGGTACTTTAACTTTAGACTATGCCTATTCTGATGCAACAACTTTCCAACTTGAGGGCAGATACGATTCAGATCCATTAGTTCAAGGTTTACCAAAATACAGTGCTTATGCAGAAGTAGCACATACTTTAGCAACAAACACCACTCTTACCGTATCTTATGATTTAAACGATTGGGATGACGGTGTAGAGGACGGCGTAGGAACATTTGAAGCAGAACTCGAAGTTACATTCTAAAAAAATTAGAAACTTGCAGAAACAGAATAACCCCCGGAATAAATTCCGGGGGTTATTTTTTTTGAAAAATATTTGCAGAAATCAGAGAATCATATTATAATAAAATAGTCGTTAGTATATAGTTAGCGTAGAGCGTACAGCGTTTAGCGTATAGGTGCGGGTAATAAGTGTAAGTTAGCGAATAGGGAATAGGAAAACAGTATCAAATATCGCGCGAAGAAGGAAGAAGACAGAAGGTAGGGGCTTGATTCATCAAACCCGTCTGTTTCTTTTGTCATTCCTGCGTTTCTTTATGTCATTCCCGCGAAAGCGGGAATCCAGAGCATTTCTACCCACATATATGAATTAAATTAACCGGTTAACTGGCGAACTAACGACTAATTTAATTGGTTAAGCGGCAAACCGGATAACTGGCTAACCATATACGAATAACTAAAAACCAGTTTTGTGTTTTAATTGGCTGATTGGTCAATTGGTCAATTGGTTAATTAAAATAATCGATAGATTATTTTAAAGGCGGTGTTCTTAAATGATATTTAAAAAAGTATTTTCTTTTATTTTAATAACAGCTTTTATTTTTACTTCAGTTTTGGCTCAATTTTCCTGGGCAGCAGAGGCCTCTCAGGCGACCTTATTGGAGGATTTATCCCAAATAGAAATGAATATCTACGGGATAACCCAGGACAAACCTTTAGTTGAGCGGGTAGAATATTTAGAAAAAGAATTGGTGGGTCGAACCCTCCCCGGGACAATTATCGATAGAGTAAAACAGTTGAAAGAATTTATAATTACCGGAACTCCGGAAGACATTTCCGTAATGTTTAAAATTAATTCTTCTCAATGGGTATTAGAAGAAAAGATTACAAATGAAACCCTAATTACCAAAATAGATAATTTAGAAAATGTGTTATTTGGAAGTACCTCAGACGATGTTTTGGCAATGCGAGCAGAAACTATTTTCAGTATCTGCTTTAAAGAGGGCAAACCTGACACCGAAGAAGTGATTATACCTTCCGGTACTCTGATTCCTATTCGTTTTCAAAGTACTATAAGTTCCAAAGATACTAAACCAGGAGATACCTTTATCTGCCAGGTTGTGAAAAATATGTTTCTTAGTAACAAATTGATTATCCCCATGAATTCTAGATCAATAGGCGAAATTACGGAAGCTAAAAAAGCAAAAATATTAGCTCAACCCGGGAAACTCGAGCTAATTTTTAACCCGATTATGGCATTGGATGGGACCCCCATTGAACTTATAATGGGAGAAAAAGCAGAAGAAGAAAACAAGAGGTTATATGTGGCAGTAGGAACAGGAATTTTAGGGTTTCTTGTCTTAAGTAATCCTATAGGATTGGCTTTTGGAGCTTTAATTCCTGGCAAAGATGTAAAGATTGATGAAGGAACCGAGATAGTTCTTCAGGTAAAAGAAGATACCAAAGTGCTAGCGTTGGTACAGTGAAAACAGTATATAGTATATAGTATTTAGTATATAGTAAAGAAGGAAAGAAATAGAAACCAGTAGCCAGAATCCAGAAGCTTTATTCGTATCGAGTATCGCGTAAAGTAGATAGAATAATAGTTTGCCAGTTACCCGGTTAGCCACTTTACCAGTTAAAATACAGGTTGCAGGTTGCAAGTTATAGGTTTCGAGTTTATTGGGGAAAAGTAGGGGCGTATTGCATACGCCCTCAATAATATAAGTAATAACCATAGGACAGGCATCTCGCTTGTAAAGAAAATAGTAATATAAAATATGTAGGGGCAGACCTTGTGTCCGCCCTTTGTGATTAATGAACGTCATTATTCAAGATTAAAAAAAAGAAAAGGGTATGGGCAATCTTTCTTTTACAAAAAAGTAGCCCATACCCTTTTCTTTTTGAAGTAATTTTAAATTTAATCTGCTGCTACCGGGATAGTTACTGTAATTGACCATAGACCAGTTACGGTAGCACTTTTCTCACCGGAATAACTTGTGCTATCAGCATAAAATGTATGTTTCCCTATTGACAAACCGGTAATTTCTAAAGTTTCATCTCCTGTAATTGTACCTTCACTTCCGCCATCATCTACAGAAATACTATAATCTTCTGCAAGAGCCGCAGTACTACCTGATAACTTTATGGTTGCGGTTTTGCTGAAAAGAGAACATCCGGTTAAAAGGGTAGCTGATAATATAACCACAACTAATACTAACAAAGCTTTAGTTGAAATATTTTTCATGACAATTTTTTCCTCCTTTCGTATTTATTTTTGTTCGACTTAGTGTAATAATTATGCTCTGCCTATAATGTATAAATCATATACTTAAGACAAGTATAGCAAATTGTTTTTTATTTTTCAATTATTATTTGCGATTTGTCATTTAAAAATCACAAGAACCTCCCCTTTTTATTAATAAATAAAGGTTTGGGAGAAGAAAAGAACTATATTGATAAAAAAAATAAAATAAGTTACTTAGAATATCAAGACTTTAAGAAAAAAAGATTAAGGTTGAAATTAAAAAACGAAATTATAGGCAGGCTATTTTAGTTATAAAAAACAAATAATAAAATAGCCTGCCTCTAATATTTATAACAAACTAATAATAGTAAGGGCTAACTGGAATTGTCACGTAATTGGTTCTTCCGTTATATGTGGTTTGACTTCTAGAACCATAGTAGTAGTAATTATAATATGGACTTTGATAAAATCCATCAGCCTCAAAATAATAATTTCCACCTGGTACATTAGTTATTGTATACTGACCATAAACATCAGTTGTTCCTTGAAAAACCGTATCAATATAGATATCATATCTTCCCGGACCATTAACTGCAACAACAACCGTACCAGTAGTAGAGATGATTATTATCCCACCTCCGCATCCGGTAAGCCCAATTGTTAACAAAGTAGCTACAACTAATATTAAAATAATTTTCTTTATAATCTTTGTATTCATAATTTCTTCCTCCTCTAAATAATTTCTTTTCTATGTTTATATAATACAATAAAATATAAAAAAATCCTTCTTTTTTCTAAAATTATTTTAATTATTTTTAAAATATTTTTTACTATAAAATTTGAGGTAAAAGTTGTAAGCTTAGAGTCGCTACTTTAACCCGTTAACGAATGAATAATATTAGACATACGAGAGGACTCTCATACGGGCAGACACAAGGTTTGCCCGTATTAAAAACTGTAACTAAAAATTTATATTTTGTATTTTTCTTTATTACTTATTACTCATCACTGTTTTTGTGTCCTACATTCATCTCCTCCCACTTGAGGGGGGAGGATTAAGGTGGGGGTGATCTTCTATCTTTTACATTTGTAATGTTTCTTTCCCGCAATTGTTCCCCGCAACTATACGCTAAACGCTGTATGCTATATGCTAACTATATGCTAACGACTAACTGACAAATTTAATCGGCTAATCGGGCAATTGGCCAATCAACCAATTGGGCAATTGAATTATTTCCCTGTATTTTGTATTTCTTGTCTTTAATTGGTCAATCGGCCAATTGAATTAACCTACATTTTTTCGACTTCTAATTTATTATATGATATATTATTAACAATAACAAAAAATAAATTTGCGATGTCATTATAAGTGAACATTTTTATTTTCAGTAATCTATATCAATCCGACCCATTAAAAACAATACTTTATACGAAAAAAGGTTTTAAATTTTGAATTATGGTTTTTCGCTTTTCACTTTAAGTTTTTAGTTTATTGATTTATCCTATACGCTAAACGCTGTACGCTCTACGCTATACTTTATACTAACGACTAATTTAACTGGTAAACTGGTTAACCGGGTAACTGGGTAACTAAATCAAGAGGAGTAACAATTTATGAAAGTTAAACATGCAATAATTATTGTTCTGATAATTTTATCCATCACACTTACCGGTTGTTTCACAAATCCTTCTGGTCACAGTATTCCTGAATGGACAGTAATGATTTACCTCGATGCTGATAATAATCTGGAAAGTGCTGGAATAAATGATATAAATGAGATGGAAATGGTTGGCTCGTCTTCTAAGGTAAATATTGTAGTGCAGGCAGACCGAATCCCCAATTATGATAATTCTAATGATAACTGGACTACCACTCGAAGATATTATATTATGCAGGATAACGATCCTTTCCTGATAAATTCCCAGTTCAATGATTTGGGTGAACTTAACATGGGTGACCCTCAAACTTTAGTTGATTTTGCCAGTTGGGCGGTAACTGAATATCCGGCTGAAAAGTATCTACTGGTAATCTGGAATCATGGGGGAGGATTCAGGTCACCAGCTTATTCCAAAGGCATTGCTCAAGACGATACCAGTGGAAAAGATATAATCACTATGCCGGATTTAGAATATGCTCTTTCCGCGATTAGTGTTCAAATGGGAAAAAATATTGATATAGTGGGGATGGATGCTTGTCTTATGGCGATGACCGAAGTGGCTTATCAGATAAAAGATTGCGCCGATATTTTAGTTACTTCTGAAGAAAATGAGCCCGGTGATGGTTGGCCTTATGATACTATTCTGGCTCAACTGGTGAGTAATCCCCATATTTCACCGGAGCAATTGGCAGCCGATATTGTTGACAAATATATTATTTCCTATCCGTATGATAATGTCACTCAATCAGCGATTGATTTAAGTTATATGGACGATTTAGCTGGTCAGTTATCTTCTATGGCGGATTCAATTAGGAGTGATACTTTAACTTCCAAAGATGCTTATTTAAACGCTGCTTATTCCAGTCAGCATTATAGTGATTATTATCATGATTTTATAGATTTATATGATTTCTGTAGTAAAGTTTATTATTATTCTAATAGCTTTGAAGTTAAAGCTATTGCCTTAATTGTTCAACAGAATTTATTGAATGCAGTAATAAATTCGGATTGTAATGGAGAGATCTTAAGTGGCTCTAAAGGCCTTTCTATTTACTTTCCATTGTATAATAAATATGATTCCGAGAATTATGATGACACCAATTTTGCACAGGAGACAAAGTGGGATGAAATGCTTTTATATTTTGGATTTTAATGATATTATTATAATATGCTTAAACGAAAATATTTATGGATTATATTAATAGTAATTTTGGCCACAGCACTTTCTTTTTATTTTATATACAATAAGGGAAAAGACGAGGGTACGGGCAAAGCAGAAGAAGAGATTGAAGAATTTGAGGAAGAAGATATCGAAATAAATGAAGCCCCGGTCAAGATAGAAAAAGGTACAGTGGTAGGTATGAAAGCCGGGGAAAAAGAATGGGAGATAGAAGCCGATAAAATATCTTTAGCAGAAGATAGAAAAAAGACTATCTTTGAGAAGATTAAAAAAGCGGTTATCTTTAAAGATAATGAACCTTATCTAAATATCCAACTTAATAAATGTATTGCCGATATGGGAAGTAAGAGTATGGAATTAGTAGGAGAAGTAGTTATTGAGACCAAGGAAGGGGATATTTTAAAAGGAAATAGATTCTTCTGGAATTCAGAAGAGGAAACCCTGGCCAGCCAGGAACCGGTGGAATTAATAGTAAAGGAAAATAATATTACCGCCGACTGGCTCACCAGTGATGTTGAATTAAACAAACTTGAATTACAGGGAAATGTAAAAGTAACTTTCAAAATCGAATAATTTCTCGTCCCGTATCTCTTAATCTCTAATTCGTCAATTGGTGAGTTAATTTCCTAATCTTTATTCTTATCTTAATCGGTCAATCGGTGAATTGGCTAATTGGTAAATTATTATAAAGGAGTTTTCGCATACCATGAAAAATCGTAAAAAATTCTATTTTAATAGGTTTCTGTTAATATTTATTATCTTTTCTCTAATTATTTTTTTATCATTTTGTGCTTCTGCCCAGGAAGAGAAAAAAGAAACTGAAGAATCGGTGGTAAATATAGAGGCAGATAATGTAACTTATGATAAAAGCACTGATAAAATGATCTTTGAAGGAAATGTCATTGTTACCCAGGAAGATATCACTCTAACTGCTCAGGGAGCTGATTTTGACGTAGATAAAAAAATTGGCCAGATAAAAGGCGATATAAAATTAGTCCAGAGCGATATCACTATTACCGGAGAGAACCTCGAAGCTTTTCTTAATGATAAAAAATATATCTTTCAGGAAAAAGTAATATTGGTTCAGGAGAGGAAAGACAAAGAAGAGAAAGAAGATAACATTACCTGGAATTGTAATAACCTGGAGATTTTTACTGATACCCAGGATTTAACTGCCACCGGAGAAGTAAAAATATTTAAGAAAGATTATACTATCACTGCTGAGGAAGCAATATATAATGATAAAGAGCAGAAAATAGACTTGACCGGGAAAGTAAAAATTGAAGAACAAGATAACAAAAGATGGATTAGCGGAGACAAAGCCGTCTTTTATATTGACAGCGAAAGATTAGAGGTCGAAGGAAATGTCCGAAGCGGCATCAAATTAGATTAAAAGTAAACCAAAGGTGCCAGGCACTAAAGTTTACCTTTTAGTATTGAGGGGCGATTTTATGAGAATTATAAACCTAAAAAGAGTAATAATTATCTTATTAATGATAGGAATAATAGCGGGAGTATCCGGATGTGCGCGCTGGCCTGAGGGACCTGAACCAGAGCCAGGGACGGAATATCAATTAGAAATAATAGTAGAGGTAGCAGGGGAAATTAATACTGATGAAGGAATATATTATATTGTATTTGATGCTGATAGTGATTCTACAGATGGGCCTGGGGAGGATGTAAATTTATGGGATGATGGTTACTATTATATCAAACTAGACTGGATGGAATCATTTTATTTCGCACAGGTAAAAGATGATTCTGAATCCTATTTTTACGGAGGTAGTATTACCGGTACTAATAAGTTTCAGGTAACTGTTGCTATCAGTGATTTAGGAGATCCCACAAAGATTGATATAAATGTGTTAACTACTGATTCGGATAATCACACTTATGATTCCATGAGTGATGGTTATTTCTCTATAAGTACAAATTGGGGTTCTTCCAAGACCATTAATGATTCTGAAGGAGATTCAGGAGATGGTGGAGATGATTTTGATATAAAAAAGGTTACTGCTGTAATAACAACTCTTTAATAATATAATTAACTGGCCAATCAGCTAAAAAATAGACAGGCGAGAAATCTGTCCTACGGTTTTATATAGATTATTGGGGGCGTATACAATAAGCTCCTACGTGTTATTTTCTCTCAATTTCTATTTTCTTTTTTTATTTGCGAGATACGATTCACGAGATACGAATAAACTATCCGCTAATTTACACTTAAAACCCGCGCCTATGCGCAAACGCTAAACGCTGTATGCTATACGCTAACCATATACTAACACTATTCACCATTCCATTCGCTAATGACTAATTTAATCGGTCAATCGGCAAATTGGTCAATCGGGCAATTATATTGTCTTGTATCTTATACTAACGACTAAATACTAACGACTAACGACTGTCTCACTGTCCCCCGATAGTTATCTTCTCCGTAGGGAAGGCCTTGATGTAGAATTCCACCCAGATAGATTTGGTAGCCTGCTTATAGTTTATGGTTATTTCCCGGCAATGAAGGTCCCTGGTAATTCCCACCACACTATTGGTAAGTTTAAAATCATCTAAATCTACCACACCCTTATACTTTACTTTCCAATCTTCAGTCAATTGCAGGTCAAGCTGGGTGTTTATTTTTTTTATTCCAATCCATTGTATTAAGATTATAGCCGGTACTAAAATCAAGCTTCCAATTTTCTTTGGGCTTGTATTCTAATTTACCTACCAGATTTCCAAAATTTTCGGTAACAAAATTATAATTGGTAGAAAAATCCAACTTAATTTTTTCAGAGGGTGTCAGGGTTAATTTTCCGCTAACTGTATTGGTTAAAGGTGCAATATAGTCAAAATTAAAAGGTGTGGGACCTTCTGTTTTGTTATAGTTATATGATAAAGTGAACGAAATGAAATCTTCATAAGAAGCTTTCACATCAATTTTCCCGCCCAGAAGATATCGGGCTTCCCCGGTTAAATAAACATCCTGCTGAAAAATTCCGGTAGGAGTAATGGTAATATAATCCCCGAAATCAAATGGTCTTTTAAGGTTAAGGCTCATTTCTCCGCGCACATTATCTTCTTCAGTGGATGCTTCATGAAAATGACCTATCGAACCCTCAATGGTGTAAGTAATTTTAGTTTCTCCAATTTGGGCAGAAGGTTTTTTAAAAATAAATTCCGGTAAACGGTCAATCACTTTTGAAACATTCTCTTCGGTGAAAGTATCGCCATCTAAATCAAACCTTTTTTCTGCAATGATATCCAAAGTATAACCGTCCCCTTTATATTTTAAATTCCAATTTGGTTTAAATTCACGATCCGCTTCCTGGTTGTTAGGATTTTTATCAGTATAAAGTAAAGTCAAAGCCGAACTTAATTCATCACTGATAGTATAGTTATGTTTTAGGGTGATATTTCCATCAAGATTTATATTTTCCAGTTCCTCGCCGCTAAAATTATATTTACCGGTAAGCTTAAGATTATAATTTTCTCCAACCTTATCAAGGCTAAATTGAGATTTTAAAACATTAGAGGGAGTTGAACCGCTGGTTTTAGTGCCGTTATAATTTAAAATTACCTGAGTTTTTATATTTTCTTCTTTAAATTCCTGCTTGTAGTTTAATTCTCCGGTTAATTTAATTTGGTTGGTATTTTTTTCTTTAATTTGATATAAAGAAAATAAAGTTTCTCCGGGATTATTTTCTTCACCGATTTCTAAAGTATGTTCAAAGCCGACTCCGATTCCTCTTTCTTCAAACCAATCAAAGTATAGGGTTCCGTAAGATTTTTCATCTATATAGTAATTAAAATTTGTTTTCACAAACCAGCCATCGGCACTATTTTGCCCTATCTTGGGAAGAATGGGCTGCTGGGTTTTGCGGTCTAAAAAAATAAGGAAATAGGGCAGGGTAAGGATTTTAATTTCGCCTTCATACCAGGAAATATTACGGGCGATTATTTTATCTTTGGGATAGATTATCATTTCTTTGGCGACTATGCGATAATGAGGCTCTTCCAATTCACAGGTGGTAAAACTTCCTTCTTGAAATTCTACTGTTTCGGGGAAATTTTCCATCTTTTCTCCCTGATAATAGAGTTTTCCCTTGATGCCTTCCCCGGTTAATTCACCCCTCAAGCGTAGCAGAATTGTTTTTTTAGTCTTCCAGTTATAGGTGAGTTCCTCACAGTTAGTTTCAGTCTCATCTTGTTTAAAGAAGACCTCTCCGGAGGCGAAGAGAAGGTTAGTGGTTAAATTGATTTTCAAGTAACCAGCTTTTATCTCTATATCCTGATATTTAAACTGTACTCCGTCTTTGGCGATAATCAGGTCTTCTCCCTCTACCTTTTCATAAGTTATGTATTCAGCAATAAGGGAAATATCTAATTCTTCTTCTGTTTCCGCCTCTGCCTCTGTTGCTTGTTCTCCTTCTGTTCTATCTGTATCTACAGCTTCTTCGGTTGATGGTGTATCTTGTGCTTCATCTGTCTCCAATATCCCTTCGGTCTCTCCCATTTCTCCCATCTCTTGCGCAAATGATACCATGGTAAACCCGAAATTCAGACTTCCCAGGTTTATCCCCAAAATTAGTGTAAATATTGCTATAAAAGTTATTACAATTTTTACTTTTCCACTTTGTATCATATTTCTTATGCTTCCTTTTAAGCAACTAACCAGCTAACCAAATTATCTTGTATTTTTTCTTTTTCTAACTATATACTATATACTCGATACTCGATACTGTTTTCACTAACGACTACCCCATCTTGCATCTTATCCTAACTAATCTTTATCCCAGCTAATTAACCAATTAACCAGCTAACTAACTAACCAAATTCACTTCTTCTCTGCTCCCAACATAATAAATATCCCTAAAACACCAAAAACCATATTAGGCGACCAGGCTGCCAGAATCGGTAATAACATTCCTCCCCGTCCCATAGACCTGGTAGTGGAAAGGAGGACATAATAAAGCAAAACCAAAACAATGCTTAAGATTACTCCTGTAGCTTTGCTCCCGCGTTTTACCCGTAAGCCCAAGGGCACCCCCAACAGTACAAAGATTAATCCGCTAAAAGGGATAGAATATTTCATATAGAAATCTACTTCAAAATTTTTAGTATCTGCACCTGCTTGTTGTAAAATGTCTATCTGTTGTCTTAATTCCTTACTGCTCATTTCCTGTGGAGTTCTCTGGTTTTTAAAGAATTTTTGCAGGTCCTCTTTAACAATAATATCTAAAGTTACAAAGCTCATTTCATAAGTTATCTTTCCTTCTTCATCGTAATTATATATAGTTCCGTTCTCCAACTTGCAACTTGTTTCTATTTATTTATTTTCTTCAATTCTTTTTCCGCTTCCAGAGCAAATTCCGATTGGGGGGCAAGTTCTATTACCAGGGAAAGGAATTGTCGGGCTTTTTCTATTTCTCCTATTTTATCATAAGATAATCCTAAATAATAGTAAGCTTCTGCGTTGTGGGAAGACATTTTTATCGCGCTCTCTAAATATTCTATGGCTTGAGAATATTTTTTCTCTTCAAAATATATACATCCCACCCTGGTATTAAGGTAAACGATAATTCCCGCATTCCCTGCCGGAGAAGGGCCTGTTGCGGTTGTTAAATCTAAAGCTTTTAAGTAATATTTCAGGGCTTTATCATAATCATTAACAAAAGGAACTATGCTTCTTACTTCATAAATATATCCTAATCTAAGATAATTGTTTAAATCTTCCGGATTATTTTCGATATTTTTTTCATATTGAGGGATGACTTGCTCCGCGAACTTATTGGCTTTCCGATAAAGACTGTAGGCCTTTAAAATATTTTTATTGTGATATTCCATAATCCCTTTTTGCAGGTAACATTGCCCCAGATAATAGTAACTCTCTGTGTGGTTTTCGTCTAATTCGATTGATTTTTCAAATTCAATAATAGCTTCATCATATTCCCCCCTGCTAAAATAAGACATTCCTAACCTAAAAGGAGTCTGAGCAACAAATTCATTTTTTTCTTTAATAAACCCGGAAACAGTAACTGTTACCAGAGGATTAACCGGGTCGTTAGATTCCAGGTTAACTCTTTTAGTGAAACGTCCTATCATGTCCAGTGAATTAACCGTAATTTCTAATTCGCTCTCTTCTCCCGGGTTAAGTTCTTTAGTAGAAATCAGAGGGTCGATACAGGATTCACAACTAACCCTGGTTCCTTTAATAATTAAAACTTCATCCCCTATATTTCTGAATTTAAAGATATGGGTAGGGAGCTCATCAGGAGTAATTTCTCCAAAATCCCATGAATCTTCCGGAAAATAAATAGAGGGACCAGTGCCAGCCAGGGCGATAGTTGTAGCGCTGTACATCGGTAAAGCTTGGGCTATAAGAATAAAAAATAAAGAAAAAGTAATATAAATTATTAAAGAAAAAATTCTTTTCTTTTTATCTGCATTATTTTTCATGTGTCTGTTCGTCATATCTCCATATTTTCCCCTTAATTTTTAATCCCTTAAATTATATAATACATAATCGTCTTTAGCAAATCTACAAAAACTAAAAAGGTAAACTTTGGTGCCAGGCACTAAAGTTCACGAAACGACAACTTTAGTGCCTGGCACCAAAGTTTACCTTTTGTAAAAAATAAAAATATGATATACTTATAAAAATATTTTCAGTATGGGGTGATGGCTATAAATACATCTATCGGGAAGTTTTCACGTCCAAAGATATTAGACAGCTATATTGTAAAGGAAGTAATGAGTTTTGTGGCTCTGGCTGTTGCTGCTCTAACCATTATGCTGATTATGCAGACTCTCTTCGAGTTAATGGATATGTTGATTAACAAGAAGGTAGCCTGGCCATATATTATAAAATTATTAGCCTATCGCCTTCCGGCATTTTTAGTAGTGACCTTCCCTATATCTCTTCTGGCTTCCAGCGAACTGGCTATTGGCCGCCTATCTACAGATGGTGAGATAACTGCTATGAGAGCAGGAGGGATAAGCCTGCGCCGAATAATGATTCCATTTATAATTGCTGCTTTTGCCATAAGTATTTTGGCTTTTATGATCAATGACTACATTGTCCCCGAAGCTAACCATATCTCCCAAAATATTATCCGTGAGATTGTATTAAAAAAAGGTCCACCCAACATCAGACGAAATGTCTTTTTCCGTGATGCTGAAAACCGTTACTTTTATATAAATCATCTTGATGAAAAAAATATGGTTATGCAGGATATTATGGTCTATGAAATGACCCGGGAAAAATTTCCCCGAATGATAACTGCCAAGAGCGGCAAGTGGGTGGTCGATACCTGGAAATTGGAGAACGGAACTATATATAATTACGATGAAGAAGGAAAGATAACTTATGAAATGAGCTTTGTAACTTTAGATATTATTGTTAAAGAGGACCT
>ASPA01000013.1 GCA_000405605.1 Atribacteria bacterium SCGC AAA255-G05 | reverse complement strand
AATTTAGAATCATGGTATACAAACAATTTCTCTTGGACGGTATCAATAGTAACCCAGACATATTCGTGCTCTACATTGCCAGGCATAATATATTGTTCTCCAAAGATATCTAAAACACGATCACTCCTTATAAAGCGGACAAGATGTACATATCCTGGAACAATGGCTAACTTTTCAGGAAGTCTAAAAGAAGCAGGTAAAAGCTTAATGTCTCCGGAAAACTTTTGATTAGGAGTCATACCTTCTAAAGTACTATAACGATGATTCTGAATATGAAATAGCTCAAACTCTTTAGCCTTTTTGTAAAGATGATCAAAGTCTTTAAAATACTGAGTCCGGAAGAACGTCTTATCAAAGACATTCTGAAAATGCTCGATAATCCCGTTCCTCCAAGGTTCTCTTAAAGGAATAAAGAGAGGTTGTATGCCTAAAGACAGACATAGACGGATGACTAGCCCGAAAGAGTGAGGGTATTGGTTACTTCCTCGCATAGGTAATTGATTATCCATCTGCTCATAAAGGGGGATACCTATAGTCTTCCAGGAACATATTAAGGCCTTGGTGATAGCCATCCTGTTTTGTCTACGGTCAGGATTAATACTATCCCGGCGGTCATAGGCATCGATGATATTAATTGAGTAGAATCGTCCATCTTCTTTTAGATATCTAGGTCCGACCACATCCAATTGATGTAAGTAATTACTGCGGGTAATCGCCAAAGAAGGATAATTGACTCCTTTGGGAGAATATTTAGTTCTTTTATGCACCAAGTTATTTCGCTTAATAATTCTATTTAAGGTGGCAAGGGAAGGAGAGATTTTTCCTTCCTGTTTTAAATGCCAGTAAATATTAAATGCTCCTATTTGAGCATAAGGCTTTTTTTCTAAACGCTTTCTGGTTTCAATTACCATTTGTTCCATAGTTTTATTAATCCTCTTAGGACTTTGATGGGGTCTGCAAGAGTGGCTTTTAGCCCAATCTTTCCCATCTAATTTATAACGTTTTAACCATTTAAAGAACCAGGTTTTACTTTTACCAAGGCTCTGATAGATCTCCTGAGGAGATTCACCGTTTTTATAACTTTTTATAGCTTTTTCTCTTAATTCTTTGATATTCATACTGACCTCCTTTTTTAAGGTCAGTATAGAGCATTTTATAAGTATAGTTCGCGATGTCTTGATACAAAATACCATTAAAGTTCACGAGGTGTTGATATTTTTAAGTTCGCGATGTGTTGATATTTGTCAAATAGTCGTTAGTGTAAAAATGGGGACACACTTTACTTTTAACCATGCATTAATTGCGGGAATATAAAAGAAGAATGTCCCCATTTTATTCGAATATGGACGGGGCGGATAAATTCGCCCCCTACAAAAGACTGAAAACTATAAACTTGTATCTTGAAACCAAAAACTTGCAACTTGTAACTTGCAACCATTTTCGACGAAGGAGAAAATAAAATGGATGTCAAAACATTGTCTGAAGTGATCGCCAATCAGGGGTTCCCTATCGCCTTATCGATACTTCTAATCTTTCGTATTGATAAGTTTATGCAGGAGATAGTAATAGCTCAGAAAGAAGGATATCGGCAGGTCCTGGAAAATACTAAAGAGATACACAGTACCATCACCAGTTTAAATCAGCAGAACCGGGAGTATTACTCCCTGCGTTTTGCGGAAGTACAGAAAGAATTAGCCGGAATAAATAAAGGTAGAGTTGGGGAAAATTGAATAGGAAAAACAGTATCGAGTATCGAGTATGTAGTATATAGTTAGGAAGGGAAAAAGAAAGAGGGACAAAGACTGGGAAAAAAAGGGCAGGCTAAAGAGGGAGTTATCTTCCTTGGCCTACCCTTTTTCTGCTCTTAAACCATATTTTAAAAAATGAGATGTGTCACTATTTCTTAAATATTATGAAATTATTTTGACAGTAATTCTTTAATCTGCTTTTCCGGATACCGGGTCATAATTATAAGCCCTAAAAGGGCAACCATGCTTCCTAATACGGGAGCAAATCTTACTCCCAGGGGATTACTGATATCTTTCCCGAAGATAGAATATAAAAGAGCAAGGCTTGCGGTCGAAAGTCCTAAATTGAGTTTCATGAAAAAACCCTGGACCCCAAAATACATAGCTTCTCTCCTCTCTCCGGTTTTTTTATAATCAACATCACAAAGTTCAGAAAGAATCACATTAGGAATAATCATTAGAATTGCTGCAGGAAGGCCCATAAGTCCTACAACGACCAATCCCCATAATTTAGGATTAACCGGGACTATGCCGGTAAGAGATAAAAGAATAGAAAATATTGAGAATAAACCAAGACTTATAATCATAATAGCTTTCTTTCCTCGAATCCTGCTTAAAAATCCCACCAGCGGAAAACAGATTGCCGCAATGACAAAGAGGACAGTGAACATGTTGCTGGCAAAGACCTCATCAGCACCCATTAGAGTAATTACAATCGGTATGGCAGATGAGCGGACAATATTAAAAAGAAACCATAGGGATATGTTGGCAAAAAGGTAGATAATAAAAGCCTTATTCCTCACTGTTTTTTTGAAGGAATCAACAAGGGGAATATTGTTAGGCCTGGCATTGGAGAATCTTTTCTCATCTACAGCAAATACAGCCGCATATAATAATAGGGCTCCAATAATAGCCAGGCAAATGACCATTTTCCGGTAAGACCCTACATAATCAGTGTTCTGCCTAAATAAAGTCAAAAGAAGAGGTCCGCCAATCATCACCACTGCTGAACCAATTAGAGAGAAGTATCCTTGAGCTGTAGTTATGCCAATCCGAGCTTTTTCATTATGACCAAGTTCAGGGATTAGGGCAAGATAGGGAACGACATATACAGTAAAGAAAAAAAAGTAGAAACCAAAAACAATAGCCAGATAGATGCCATTAATAAAGGAAGTATAAGGTGTGGGCGGGAAAAATATAAAAACTGTAGATATTGCCAGGGGAAGTCCGCCTATAATAAGGAAAAATTTCCTTCTTCCAAATCTTGAGGTGGAGCGGTCAGTCCAGGAGGCTACCAGGGGATCTGCAACAGCATCTATTATCCTTCCAAAAAGCATCACTGCTCCCAACACAGTAATAATTCCTAAAAACCTCTCATTCGAAACAAAAGGAATCATACCCTCTGCTACCCTCTCTTTAGGGGGAAGTAGAAAGGCTATAGCAAAAGTCAACCAGATCGAATCTAATAATACCCATCCTGCCGTGGATAGGTTATAGAGAAAAAGTCTCTTACCTTTAAATTTTTCCATCTCTTTCTCCTTTCCTGGAAATCCTATTACCCACTATCAATTTATATTATAGGTTCTTTCGATATATTTTTCTTCAAACTCAGGATTTCTATCTTCCTGATATTCTGCTTTTTCTCTTGCTTCATATAATTTCTTTATATTTATGTTGGCTGTTACCAGGTGATTTCCCTCATAAGAGGGGGATAAAGATAAAATTCCGTCTTTTTTTTCAGTCATTGATAGGGGAGCAAATATTCCGGCCTTTCCGGTAAAATGCATCCCGGCAATCCATCCGTTTAAGGAGGATTTTAAACCGTATAGATATGATTCTTGAACTCTGAGCCAAATCCCTCTTAAGGCTTTCCAGGTAGAATATTCTTCTAAATTAGCAATAGGTAAAATAACCATATCCGCTCCTATCTCTCTGGCAATACGGAAAGTCTCAAAGTAAGTAGCATCCATGCAAATAGGGCATACCACCTTGCCAAAAGGTAAAGAATATGCCGCCATTTTACTTGCTCTTTTTATTCCTAATTTAACCTCAAAATCAGTAAGGTGCGTTTTCTTTTGAGTTCCTATTAGATTTCCATCCGGGCCAAAGAGAGAACCGGCATTATAAATTGCTTCTTTCTCTTTTAAAATATAACTTCCGCTATAAATATATATTCCATATTCCTTTGCTAACAGAGAAATAATTCTTTTAATTCCCGCCTCTATTGGTTTGGCAACTCCTTTAAAAATAGTGGTCAGAAAATAGTTGTTCCCTTTTAATTCTAATTCTTCCTCTCTGTCTTTCTCCTCGTCTTTATCTTTGTCTTGGACTTTAATTTTTACTGCTCTTTTATTTAGAATTTGATTTATGAAGCTAAACCCGGGAATTAAACCGAACAGATCAAAAAAGTTGTATTCGGGAAAGATAATCATGCAGCTGTTGTCTTTTACTGCTTCATCTACAAAATCACAAAGCATATCAATATATTTTTCTATACTGTTTACCGGATAAATCTGCCTTTGAACACAGGAAACCCGAATATTTTCCGAAGTAACATCTTCTGAAAGTCTTCTTTTTTTTATATTTAATTGTTTACAATATTTTTCTATTCGGTCTAAAGATATTTTTTTA
>ASPA01000012.1 GCA_000405605.1 Atribacteria bacterium SCGC AAA255-G05 | reverse complement strand
AGAGCTGCAATCCCAATGTACCCATGCCGGCTCGGGCACAACTTTCTCCTCCAGGTGAGGTGTAGCCAAAGGTATGATGATCTTCATTATACAAAGATCTAAGATAATCTGCTGCTTTAGGTAATGGCCAATCGGGGATACTAAACCCTGCACTGAGAGCCCCTTTAAGGGCTAATATTTGCCAGCAGGATACAGAAATATCACTGTCTGTACTGTATGAATTATAACGCCATCCGCCATAATTTTTTGAATCCAGATTAATTGGTCCTCCTAATAGTTCTGGTTTGTGCTCCGTATTTTGGGCTCTTATGATTAGTTGAAGGGCATCCTCTATTACGGGGGCAAGACTAAGGTCATTCATCTCTACTAATGCTTCAATTAAAGCTAAAGTAGCGATAGCATGCTCATACATAGGCTTGCCTTTTGCAATCAGTCCTCCATAAATTGCTCTATCTTTCGTGCCTGATTGATATTCTGAGCTCGGATGATACTCGGTTTTAAGAAAATTTATGGCTGCATTAATATTTGAACTATAATCTTTCGGTACACACTCTCCCCCGATAAAAGCCTGTAAGGCAAGACCTGCTATCCCAACTTTAAAATCATTTTTACCTTGCGACCAGTATCCTTCTTTGGTCTGTTTACTGGCCAGATAATCCAAAGCCCGGGTAAGAGCTTGACTTACTTCCTCTGCTGTAGCCGGTGTCTCAGTAGGTTTACCTACTCGTAAGGTATATGGTTCCACAGTATTCGCCTGTCTGCCATTCACCTTTACATAGTATTTACCCGAAGGGAATTTCATTCTTACCATCATTTCCTTTTCTCCTTTATCACTCATATCCACCTTCTTTATTGTTGTGCCTGCGTCATCAAGTAAGGTGAGTGATAAATTTACTTGAGGGACCGCCGATAATTCTACTACGAATATATCCAAACCTTTCTCAGGTATGGTGACTGCATACCAGTCATTATCATCGCTTGGAAAGATATAACCAGTAATTATTTGATCTAATCTAAGTTCATTGGCCCGGTCTTTTGTATCATTTACCTCAAATTCCTGACCTTCCTGCCAGGCACCGGTCAATTGGGCCTTTAGGGTGTAACTATCATTTTGGTTCATCCCACTGCGTCCTCTAACTTCCATATAGTAGATACCTTCGGTCACTCCCAGGTTAACAATGGCCTCGGCTTCACCTTCTTCACCTACATTATAATCTTTCAAATAATCTCCTGTCTCCTCATAGATCCGGATGTCAGAATTAACCTCGGGCACAGCACTTAAATCAATCCGTATTATGTTCTTACCGGGTACATTAACTATCAGCTTATACCAATCTTTGTCACCTTTTTCTTGGAATAATCCCTTCATATCTTCCCCTAATTTAATTTCATTGGCCCGGTCTTTTGTGTCATTTAACTCAAATTCCTGACCTTCCTGCCAGGCACCGGTCAATTGGGCCTTTAGGATGTAACTGTCATTTTGGTTCATCCCACTGCGTCCTCTAACTTCCACATAGTAGATACCTTCGGTCACTCCCAGGTTAACAATGGCCTCGCTCTCACCTTTTCCGCCTGTATTATATGTTTTCAAATGATTTCCTTTCTCCTCATAGATCTCGATGTCAGAATCAACCTCAGGCACAGCACTTAAATCAATCCGTATTATGTTCTTTCCAGGTACATTGACTATCAGCTTATACCAATCTTTGTCACCTCCTGGAAAGATATAACCCGTAATTATTTGATCTAATTTTATTTCATTAGCCCGGTCTTTTGTGTCATTTACCTCAAATTCCTGACCTTCCTGCCAGGGACCGATCAATTGGGCCTTTAGGATGTAACTGTCATTTTGGTTCATCCCAATGCCTGCCCTAACTNCNANATAGTAGATACCTTCGGTCACTCCCAGGTTAATGATGGCCTCGGCTTCACCTTTTCCGCCTGTATTATATGTTTTCAAATGATTTCCTTTCTCCTCATAGATCTCGATGTCAGAATCAACCTCAGGCACAGCACTTAAATCAATCCGTATTATGTTCTTGCCGGGTATATTAACTGTCAGCTTATACCAATCATAATCAAGCTTTTCTTGAAAAAATCCTTTAATGTCTTCACCTAATTTAAGTTCATTAGCTTGCTCTTTTTTGTTATTATATTCTAATTCCTTACCTTCCTGCCAGGAACCGGTCAATTGTTCCTGTGCCCTACCTGCCCAATGAGGACAGTCACCAATATCTTGAGATATCTTTATCCCGTTCCATATTCCGCCTGGTGAATCTTCCTTTCCTTCATACCACCAAAGACCATAAAATTTTTCTTCATCGGGGGTAAATATTATAACAGCCGGACCTTTACCACTTGTTCCCCTCCAGGTAAATTTCATGATACGACCTTCAATGCTCCCGTTTAATAATCCTTTATTGTATTCATAACATCCGGTAACGGATGTTCCCTGCTGTTGGAGATTAAGGTTATTAAAGTCAGTTTTATAGGTCCCAGAAACATCGGGTAATAGCGTCTTAGTCAGTTGTTTTCCGAAGGCACGAAAGTCCATGAGCTCTGTATATTGGCTCGAACCGTGATTATTTTGGATGGTCAGTCGAAGCCATTTTCCGGATTTATCAACTGTTACCGGAAAACTTTGTGTGTCCTCCCGATCAACCAGCGACACGCTCGCGATTTCCATAAACCCTTCGGTGGGGCCGTCATCGGAAAGTTCAACAACAATGTCCTTTGCGCTACGCCCCTTTCCTTCTGCATAGCCCGTATCAAACTCCAAGCGGTCAAACACAGTTTTCTCAGCAAGCTCAATAACTAACACATTATTCGAAATCTCGCCGCTGGAACAACACCAGCCAGTTCGCGGATTTTCGTCCATAATCCAAACACTGCCCCATTTAGGGTTGTATTCAGAGGCTTTCTCTACAAGTAATGCTCCGGAAGAGAAAGAGACCAACGACTGATCAGTTTCAGCTACACCAATCTCAAAACCAAATATAAAAAATAAACAAATAATCGTAAGTGAAACCAAAATCAATTTCTTACGCATAATAGAACCTCCTGATATCAATGTTATACGTTTCAAAAATACATTTCCAATAATTGCCGATAATAAAGATGCGACACCATTTCCTCTTTTCTCTACGCCTTTTATTTTGCCTCTATAGGAATATTTTCTTCCAGGGTAAATCCCCGATAGTAGAGAGTAATTTTTTGAATATTAGGGGGGACTTCATAAACAAGATTAAACCTCCGGGCAGTACCGGCGGGAACGCTCTGTTCTAATTTTATGCCATGAGGGGTTATTTGAGTAACTTTAGACATAGAATATTTATTTCCTAATTGGTCCAATAATATAAACTGTTTCTCGGATTGTAATATAAGATTTCCCTGATTAAGGGGGATACAGTGGGTAATAATATCTAAGATTAAATATTGCTGGTCTTTCTCCGGATACTGTCCCTCAATCATACTTGCTCTGGTCAATCCCAGGATATCTATCTTGGCCACCTCTCCATCTACTATAGCAGCTACTGGTTGTGGCGGAAGAGAAATAGGAATATTAGGGTTCAGATCAAAGCTAAGGGGTTTAGCTCGGGGGATATTCAGCAAAAGGGATAGATTTTTCTGGATGGGAGGATTTTTAAAAGCCAGATACCCCCTACGCTCCCAATAGGGAATGAATCGAGTAAGTCCATATAAAGAAAAGGGTATTTCTTCAGTCTCTAAGGCCTCATATTGATAAAGACCATCTTCAATCAGAAATACATTCCGGCCAAAATCAAGATCGACCACATTCCCTTTGGACACACTCTCCACTCCCAAATCAATTAAAGAAATATCCCCTTGGGGTTTGATTCCATAAAAAGAAATCTTCAAGTATTCATTTTCCTGGGTAATAGGGGCAGGTATCTCCTCTTTGGCTTCTACTAACTCCACAAGGGGAATCTGGATATGCCCTTGATTAAAATCAAAAAAGACCAACAAAAGGGAATTAATTTCTTCCTTATATGACCGAAAGACGATTGCTCCCTCCAGTTCATCTTCATGTTCCGATAAAGTTAAATTCTTAAGAGGAAGGGGAGCGGATAGTTCATTGGTAACCTCATCAATCTGGATAATATGTTTATTATTAATAATTAGATACACATTGTCTCGTAAATTAGGTACAAGATAAGGGGTAAATAGCTCTGCCTCTTGAGTCTGTTTCTGGGGCTTGGGGGTGCCAAATCCCAGACCGCCGACTCCCTTATCCTTACTTTTAGATATTTCCTTCTTTACAGGTGGTATAATATTTTGCCATAAAGTAGAAATTATAATAAATACTTCATCAGAATCTGCCTCTTCCTCTCCGATATATTCTTTTAATTGATAATCAAAAACAGTAAGTTCAATTCCCCGATTCTTTTCACTTTTTTCTACCCAGTAGGTCTTACCAATTTCCACCCTTTCGGAAAAAGCTCTAAGGGGAAAACAAGCCGCTGCTATTAAGATAATTATTAAAAGAGTGACAAATCTCTTTTTCCTCTTGTCTCTTTTCATAATTCTCCTCCTTAATATTCACTTAGATAATAATTCATAAGGGTGGTGGAGGCACACTTAAATCCCTTAGTAAACTTGGCACACCATCCCATATCCACTTTTACCCCCGCCCCAAATCCAATTTCTTTAGAATAACAATCTTCTATATCTATTACAGTAACGGAAACTCCATCTCCTTCATCCAAAATATCCGGACATAAGTAACTACCAATCTTTTTCATGTAGTCTTTGGCTTCTTGGAGGGCAGCTTTATTGAGTTCTCCATATTTTAAGATCATTGAGGTAATGGTCCATTGAGTATCTATCACTCCCACCAAAACTCCTAGTACAACGGCCGCATCTGTATTCATTGGTCCCTTGGTCTCCAGTATAGTCCGCTCTAACATTGCCTGATGCAGTCCGGTATCCAGGACCCCTATAACCTCTCTATTCTGGGGATTTAAATCCCACCATCCCCAGCGCTGACGGCCGTTAAACTCAATGCTTTCCTCGGGGATGATTACAAAATGTTGGGCATCTAATGCCTTCATTACCTTTTTAGCCACGTAAGGGGGCATTTTTAAATTTTTCAACCTATCTTGCTCTAAATAAGAGTACACTCTAATAGGAATATTATTTTCTGCGGCCTTATACATCAAATAAGCTGTAGTTAAAGGTTTCTTCTTGGTTAACAGTTCAATTACTTTGCCCTCCAGGATGGACTCCATAACTCCTCGACCATATAAAAAGGTCTCTTTCATACTTACTGCTTGGCCGGGGTAAGAAATAGCTAACTTACTATCCTGACATAGGTCTATATAAATTTGTAGTTCATCACCGGAGCCTTCAAATGAATTCATAATAATACGAGGCCAGGAATAGTAACTATCTACTGCAAGAGCTCGACCCAAATCGTTAGTCAATTTATCGGAAGTGGAGGCAAATATCAAATTTATTAGATGGCCTGCTTCAGGACCCCAACTATTTTCTAAAGAAATACTATCTTCCAAAAGAGTGGCTAAATCTTCCTCATTCTCAATCTGGCTCTTGATTTCTTCCAGACCTGATTTTAGTTCATCCATCTTCTCTTTATCCAAAATATGGGATAAGTCTTCTTCCCAGGCCCCGGGAGGGATTTCATTGCCTGTAACGAGGATTGAATGTCTTTGAAATAGAGAAGGTCGGTCATCTTTTTGCTGTTTTTCAAAGAGAATTCGCTCAATTTTCATAGTCGGCTCATCTGGTTTTTGGAGGACAAATTGAAGCCATACCTTAGCAATAATCGGTCCTTCTATTTTTCCCTCCTCAGGGGGAACAAGTATTTGAGAAAATTGGCCTTCCTCTTCCATTATTTCCTCAAGAAATAATTCTGCTCGATAAGTCAACTCTTTACCTTCTTCCTCCGCCTTTTCTGTTTTTGGAGCACCCCCTCCAAATAAACTAAAAGGGGTTCTGCCCGAACCTTGTTCTTCCTCCGTCCGGGAAGTTGATTTGAAATTTGCTATCAGAGTTAAGGAAATAGGCAGGTTGACCACCTCTTCAAGTGTCCCCTGCCATTCTAAAATAGTTTGAATCTCAGAATCATCACCCTCACCTTCTAAAAAATTTGTTTTTTCTACCTTTAAGGAAATAGAAAATTTGGTCAACATATTTGTTTTAATACGGTAGAAGGTTTTATCTAAATCAGCATATGCTTCACCAATTTTTGCATTCGGGAAAGAGGGGTCAAGATCTATCCATTGGTTATCTTGTAATACCTGAACCCAGTAGTGATCTTCTATAACAGATAAAATCTCTTTATCCTGAGAGGGAACAGAAAGGGGGACATTTTCCGGGTAATAAAAATCTTTCTCTTCGGGGAAAATATTCTTAATTAGCCAGGCCGCTTTTTCTTTGTTAAGTTTTCCCTGGGCATAGCGAACTTTTTCTCCCTCCAGACTAAGAAGCTCAGTAAGAAGCCTCGCCTGTTCTACTGCATTGCCGGCCCGAGCCCACAATACCCCTTGAGACGACTTCATTATTCCCGTGAAGGGTTCAAATTTAATTTGATCCCTTACAAAGGCAAAGGCCTCCTTCCACTGATTATCAATTGCTTCATTCAATTGTTCTAAAGAGGTGTAGATTTTATTCTCTGTCTTACTTTCTGCCTTACCTTCCCAGACATAACCAAATACAAAAAATAAAATAACCATTAAAAAAACAATTCTTTTAAATATAGTTAAATAATTCTTAATTTTACCCATTTTCCTCCTCTCCTTTGCCGGAAAATTTATCTAAAACATAGTATAATTATTATGCTATGCTATGCTTCCTCGGATATTACTTGTTTATTGTCTTGAACATCTTTGGGCTTCACAACTTCACACTTTTATCAATCTCCATAATTAAGAAAACGGGACACCTGTTGTCTATTTATTTACTCTGACAGATTCTTACTTTACTGTAATAAATCAATTACTTCCTGATGATTTTTCTTTTTAGCCATATCCAAAGCAGTTTTACCCTGTTTATCTTTTAGGTTAGGATCGGCTCCATGCTCTAAAAATAATTTCACTAACTGCACATCTCCTTTATTAGCAGCCTGCATTAAAGGAGTAGTTCCTGTCTTTGTAGTAAGATTGGTATTTGCTCCGTGAGAAAGAAACATTTCAATTATCCGATAATCTTCTTCGTTTTTGCTGATTAAAGCCTGACTGGTAATCTTCCCTAAGGCAGTAGAATTTATCTGCCCCGAACTGCCTACTTTAGAATTAGGGTCTGCTCCTGCTTCCAATAATAGTGGAATTATTTCTTTATAGTTATCAAAGTTAGCAGTTGCAAGCATGAGAGCATTATTGCCATACTGATCCTGGTAATATATATCAGGGTTATAACTTAGTATTAATTTAATCATCTCGCTATTGCTGTATCTACAGGCTCCCATTAAGAGGGAATCAGTAGAGGAAATATTCATGTTTACATCTACTCCGGAATCAAGCAAAACCTTCACTTTATGTAATTCATTATGTATCAAATCCTGAACTAATTCTTCTATTTCATCCTTGCTTAATATCCTGAGAGTTTTTTTCACTAACTGCTGGATAGTTTTCTGATAATAGCTTCACTCCTCCTGATTCTCCTACTAAAACTTCAAAGGTTTTAATTTCTCCGGGATTAAATTCCCATTTCTTTATTTGCCCATTAGGTAAATTTAAATCCTCTTCATTTAAAAGATCATCATATTGTCCTTTATAAAATTTAACTTTCACCGGGGAGCTTTCTGCCCCCTGGCTGTCTCCGGTTAGCGTAAGCACAAATTTACGATTTTCCCGAGCAAATAATCCCTGCCCGTTTTCCTCCATTAAAAAATATTCTTTCCGCTCTACTTCATCAAAGGAAGAATATTCTTTGGTAACCAGGGCAGTTACCAGGCCTTCCTCTACTTCTATTAAAATCTCATCCAATTTCAGCTGTTGCCCAAAAAAATCCTCTTTCTTTTCTCTTTGCCTTGTTAAACCAGAAAGAACGATTTTATCCTCTATTGGCAGGCCTTCTTTAAAAGGGGTTATTTTATAAGTAGATTTTTCTTTTGCCTGGTTTTCAATGACTACTCGTACAGATTTATCCGGTTCCACTTTCACCTTTAAGACAGCTCCTGTTTTAAGGCGTCTTCCTGCTGGGGCTATACTCTCTGCAATCCCGCTAAGCACCGGCCGGGCAGCTTCTTTTTCCTGAGCTTTTTCTGCAGGAGATTTTTCTTTCTGATAATCTTCCGGAACTTTAAAGAGGGAATCATCCTGAGGTGCTTCTTGAATGTTAGTTATCTCAAAAATTCCATCCTCATATCCTCCCCCGTAATGAGCTATCATTCGAATAAAATGTTCTAATTCTGGTAAATACCATGCTTCCATCCCCGGTTCTGTTCCTCCCGGAGGAGTATAGACATATTTTTCACAAGAATAGCCCAGCACTGTCTCAGTGCCTACCTGCTCTTCCTTGGTGCCCTCTTTTGCTGCTTCCCAACCACGTACCGGGTTAAAAAATGCTGCATCTATACCTTTTAACTCTAAGTAAATTTTATCTTCCGGATTTAACATCCAGGTAATATCCAATTTACGGTCAGCAATAACCAAAATACGGTCCTCGCCGGTCAATTTCTCCAGGCGATAGAGACTACCTTGAGCATAATATTTAAATTCATATTCCTTATCCGGCTGCTTAATCTTCAAATCAGCGTTAAATTCTGCTGCTATAGCCGAAAAAGTAAAACCGAGAAAGACAATTAGTACACCTATTGTTAAAAATATTGTTCTATATTCTTTTTTCATTCTTCTATTCTCCTTGGAAATTTTTTAAAATTATATATATTAAATTCTACGTGAGGTTCAGAAAATCCTCTTTTTTTTAATATATTTTTTTAAAAACTGGCGGGGTGCAGTTCTTTGTCACACTATTATCAAAATAATTTGCTCAATTTTTCAACCACTTCAGTAATCCTTTTTTCACGACTCGGATTTGACCAGTTAACGATCTCTGCTCCGCAAACAGCTGCTCCTTTGGATTCACAGATTTTTTTCATTTGCCCAGCTGTGCGGTTTCCTCCCATCCAGGGAAAAAGAAAAAATTGAGTCACTAAAAGGGCAACCTTTTTACCTTGCAATGATGCAATCTGCGTCAGATAGCTGGCCATTACCGATGATAGGGAAAATGCCTGCACCGGAGAACCAAACACCAGTACATCGTATGGTTCGGTATCGGGAAGCATTTCGAGCTTAACATCTTTCGTTCCCGGCCGCACTTCACCGACAACTTTTAGTCGTTCGATGTCCACAGAATGTCCGGCTGTAATAAGTTTCTCCTTAAGCTTCAGGGAAACGGAATAGGTGTTGCCAGTTTGAGAATATAAAATAATACCGATCTTCATGATTAATTCCTCCTTCTGTTCATTTTTTTATTATAGTTAATTATTTCATAAAATATAAATTTTATTGTTTTACTTCATAATCATTTCATTAAAACGTCATTTATCAATTTCCTTTAATATCGGAATTTAACGAAATCCGACCAAAGGAAACGATTTTGATAATTGAGGAGTTAATTTGACAAACGACAAGTCTTAATCATTTTTTGGCAGAAACAGATAGAGATTTTAGATAGATATGAGGAAATTTATATTTTCCTTCTACCCATTTCGCTTTATTTCCTAAAGCAGCTATATTTTTTAGTTCTTCTATGGCATTGCCGGCAATCATAACATCCTTAACCCTCCCTACTATTTTTCCTTTTTCTATTTTATAACCCAGCTGTACATTATTAGAGAAGGCTCCACTTATTATATTTCCCTGTCCCAATCCAAGGACCTGGTCGATGATTATCCCTTCTTTTATATCTTTAATCATTTCGGAAAACGATACTTTTCCTTCCTCCATTACTAAATTACTTATACCAGGGGCGGGTTCGCTTTGTGAGCCGGCTCTCAAACCATTTCCGGTACTCTCAACCCCGGTCATTCCCGCTGTTTGCAAATCATAATAAAAATTCTTAATCTTTCCTTTTTTTTACTAAAGGAACCCGTTTCATTTCCACTCCTTCATCATCAAAAGGAGCACTGCCTGCGGCAAAATTTATAGTGCCATCACTATAAATAGTTAATAGATCACTCCATAATTTCTTATTTTTATGGGAAGTTAAAGGAGAAATTTTCTTCAAGACCATCTTCCCGTTTAAACCACTGATTATGGGAAGAATTAGAACCAAAGCTGCTTTGGGGGTAAAGATAACCGGCATCTTCCCGCTTTCTACAGGGACAATTTTCTCTCCCCATTTTAAATTTTCAATTATCTCAGAGGTCAATTCTTCAAGCTCAAGGTTGTCTTTTCCGGATTCAAGAGAAGAATAAATCATCAGCATATCTTGATTTTCGACCTGCTGAACCATCATCGAATAGGCAATTGCAGTCTTATTGTAAGAAAAATTACCTCCCCGGGAATTAAAATATTCTATTTCATTCGAATCTTTTACTATGGTGACATCACAACGCAATTTTCGATTGAAGTCTCCTACTTTTTCTATAATACTTTCTCCAATCTTAACCATCCCTTCAATACTCTTATCTACCACTTTATTATCATATATATTTATCTTTCTTTTTTTACTTCTTTTGGTTTCCTCCGGGAAATCAAAAGATGCTTTTGCCCCAAATTCAGAGGTAGCCGCTGCCTTTTCGACTAATGAATCAAAACCTTCACTTCCTGTAGATGAAGAGAATCCTATCCTTCCTTTATTTATTACTCGTAAGGCCTTCCCCTCACTCTCAGAAATATCGATAGATTTCAATCTATTTACTTCAAAATTTACCGGAATAGTCTTGCTCTTTACTCTAAATAGTTCGGCTGAATCTACTTCTTTGCAGGCTTGCTGTAATAATTTTTCCATCTTACTTACCCCCCCACTACTACTTTTTTTTATCCTGAGGTGAGGACTACCAAAAGACACAGGCAAGGGACCTTGCCCTGCTTTTCCGCATCCCCCGCCTGATTCAATCATCTTTAAATCATTTCCTACACCCTCAACATTAAGAAGGGTGGTAAATAAATTTCCACTCAATACTACATCTTTAACCGGTTCGGTAATCTCCCCATTTCTTATCATAAAACCTTCCCCAGCACTAAAAGTAAACATCTCAAAAGTAGTCATCCCCCCATAGCAGTCCTTGGCATAAATTCCTTTCTTTATTCCGGATAATAAATCTTTAAAAGGAGTATCTCCATTTTCGATATAAGTATTGGTCATTCGAACAATAGGCTTAAAGCGATAATTAAGGGCACGGGCATTTCCGGTTGGTTCTTCCCCCATTTTAGCCGCAGTCTCCCGTGAATGTAATCTGCCTGTCAGGATTCCCTCTTTTATCAGATAATTTTTCTTTGTTTTCGCACCTTCATCATCATATTTGGCAGAACCTAATAAATCCGGGATAGAACCATCGTCAACTACATTAAGTTTGGGTGAGCCAAATTTCTTCCCCAATTTCATTAAATCGCTCATCCTCTCGTCTTCATATAAAAAATCAGCTTCACTGAGATGTCCAAAGGCCTCATGGATAAAAACCCCGGCTAATGTCTGATCTAAAATAACCGTGTATTCCCCGCCTTCCACCGGCTGAGCCTTAAGAAGATTGACTGCCCGAAAAGCTGCTCTTTGTGCTTTGGTAGAAATTCTTTCCATTGCTTTAAAACCCTTGGTAGTTCCAACACTTTCACTGGCCATCTGGACATTATCCCCCTCCCGGGCTATGGCTGTAAAGTGCGCACTTAAAAATGGCTTTTCTTGTTCGATGTAGCTGCCTTCCGAATTGGCAAAATAAATAGTAGAAAATCTGTCGGTATAGATTACATTAGAGGATTGGATCAGAGGATTAGATTTCATAATTATATTATTATAATTTTCCATTAAATTTTTCTTTTCTCTTAAACTTACCTGACGAAAATCCTTATCTAATTCCCGCTTAATTATTTCCACCACTGGTGAAATAACAGCTAACTTGCTCACTTCTTTGCCAATCAAAGTCGCTACCTCTATTGCCTCTATAACTTTCTTTTCTAAATCATCAAACTGATTAAAGGAAACGAAACCCCATCCCCCTTTTACCAGGGCACGGACATTCCCTCCTGTTTGCTGGGAACAATTTATCTTTTCTAACTTCTTCCCCTGAAAATGAATGGTAGTGGCTTCTTTCTTTTCCGCCCTTATTTCAATATAATCTGCTTTACTCTTTTTATCTTCTAATACCTTTTCTAAAATCTCTCTCATTATTACTTTCTCCCTGTCTCTTTCTCTTCTAAACTCGCTTCTTCGTCTAAATAAACCGGCCTCTCTAACCACCAAATCCATTTACTCCACTTTTCATTAAAATTTCCACTTTCTTCTTTTATGTTTATAAAACCACTTATTTTGGCCTCTATTTCATCAGCATAATGAAGAGCAATAGCAGTTAATATGCTGGGGAGTTTTGGTGAGCCGAATTCAAAATGACCGTGATGACTTAAGAGAGTATGTTTTATCATTAATTCTAAATCCGGAGGAAAATTATCCAAACTCTTTATTTTTTGGTCAATCATCTCCAACCCTATAGCAATATGACCTAAAAGTTTGCCTTCATCGGTATATTCAATTACTCTGTCATAAGTATATTCTCTAACTTTGCCTATATCATGGAGTAGAGCCATAGTTATCAAAAATTCACGATTTATCTCCTTATAAATATTACCTATTGTCTCACAAATCCCAACTAAATTGCAGGTATGCTCGAGCAAACCACCGAGATAAGGCTGATGTACCTTTGTGGCCGCCGGAGCTTTTTTAAATTTTCCCACAAATTCCTGGTCGTCAAAAAAAGTTTTTAATAACCTCTTTAAATAAATATTTTTCATTGATTCTATATTTGAATATACTATACCCATCAGTTTATCTAAATCTTTTTTTGATTGGGGCAAATAATCTGAATAATCTAAATCCAGGGGGGAAGTTTCGGTAAGAGAAGAAACTGTTGCCTGAAGGGTCCCGTCACTTTTCTTCTTAGTAATATACCCCTGAATGCGCGCGAATTCAATCTTGCTTAATTTCTCCACTCTATCATTAGAAACATCCCAATTTATAGCTTCAATTTCTCCGGTCTTATCGGCAATTTTAAAAAACATATCTATGGTTTTTTTATCCCGTCTTACTTTAAACTCTTTATTTTTTAATAAAAAAACATCATTAATCTGTGTATTCAAACTTAAATCAGTCACCATTTGTTTTTTAACCAAAACACTTCACTCCTTTTTTAATATTTTCGATACAAAAATGATTTTGTTAGTGTATATTTTTTCTATCTTTTTTAATTCTTTCTCTTTCTCTCTTTCTTATTTTTTTAACTCGATACTATCTTGAATCTTTCTTTTCTTTCTCTTTTTTTAACTCGATACTTGATACTCGATACTGTATACTATATATTAGACTTGACAATAATGTTTATTTTCTTTATTCTATTTTAAGATAAGATTAGTTAATGCCGGAGTGGCGGAACTGGTAGACGCGCTACGTTCAGGGCGTAGTAGGTGTATGCCTGTGGGGGTTCAAATCCCCCCTTCGGCACCAATTTGCCAATTAACCAATTCTCCAATTTACCAATTGGCCAATTATATTAGTCGTTAGTATTAAAACAAGTTATTAGTTTATAGTTTTTGGTTATTAGATAAAAAAATCAGTTTTCAGTTTTTGATTTATTATATTTTGAATTCTGATTTCTGGATTCTAGATTCTGACTTCTTCTTTACGAGATACGATTCACGAGATACGAGATACGAATTCGGCTCCTGACTTCTATCCTATAAACTCGCAACCCGAAACTTGCAACTTGCAACCTGTATTTAAAACGTATGTTTGTTTCAAGGGGCAAAAAAATATAAGCAATTTCTCTTTAATCCCGTCCCTTTTTTTCTTGCTCTTGCTCTTTCTCTTTAATTTCTCCGGTTTTTATTTCTTCTTTAAGGAGCTTGATCAACATCAGGGCATTTTTAACCGCCTTACCTTTGTAATGATTATTCATAAAAATATACTGGTCGGTGGTTTTTTCGGCAATCTTTTTTATTTTAGGTATCCATTCTTTTAATTCTTCTTCGGTATATAGATAATCGTATCTTTGATAGGCTTTTTCGTGTTCCCACCAGTTGGCCTTATTTCGACCATGAAATCTAACATAACCCAGATTAGAAGTAGTTTCAGCTATGGGTGGGATTAAACCTTTGAGTTGGGGTTGGTCTACACAACAAAAACCTATGTCGTTGTTTTTTAAAATCCTAAATATTTCGTTATTTATCCAGTAAGAATTTCTAAATTCTACCACCAGGGGGATATCCTCCATTCTTTCTTTGAAGCGGAGAAGGTAATCCCGATTGGAGGGAGTATTATAAAAAGAATAGGGGAACTGAGCTAACACACAGGCAAATTTACCCACTTCCAGCAAGGGTTTTATGGATTCTTTAAAATCTTTAAAAATAGTGGGATTTTCTTCCCGGCTGTGAGTCATTTCTTGATTGGCTTTTACTGCAAATTTAAAATCAGCAGGGACCTTTTGCTGTAAATAATAAAAGGATGCCGGATGGGGTATGCGGTAATAGGTAGAATTAATTTCAGAAACCTTAAATTTTTGGGCGTATAGTTTTAGCATATCCTTTTTATCAGTATTTTCGGGATAAAAGGTTCCTATCCAATCTTCATAACTATAACCAGAAGTACCGATATACAGCATATTTATTATTTTTTTCCTCCGTTGAATCGTCTTAAAACTCCGATAACCTTACCCAGAATAATCGCATCTTTGGTGTTTATGGATTTGTAAAGAGTATTGGAAGGCTGCAGGGTAATCTGATTATCTTTTTTATATAATCTTTTTACTGTAACTTCTTCCTGATTTAGGAGGGCGATGACAATGTCTCCGTTGTCAGCATCCTGCTGGGGCTTAACCATAACATAATCTCCATTAAGTATGTGGTCTCCGATCATACTATCGCCTTCAACTTTTACCATAAAGCTTTCTTCACTTCCGGAAAGCTGTTCCGGTATAGGTATAACTTCGGTGATATCTTTTAAGGCCCACATGGGTTTTCCTGCAGCTACACTCCCCACCACAGGCACTTTCCTGGTTTGGGGTATAATTCTAATGGCTCGGGATCTCTCCTTCTCTCGATGGATATAACCCTTCTTTTCCAGGATGGTAAGATATTTATGGGCAGTAGCAGAGGAAGTTACTCCCACAGCTTTGCAGATTTCCCGAACAGTGGGCGGATAACCGTTTTCTCTGATATTTTTTTGAATCAACTCAAGAGTTTTTTTATGATTTGGGTCAAGGGAATCTTTTTTAAACATGTTTAGTCTCCTTTAAAAAAATTAAGTAATAATTTGCTATAATTATTTTATTAACACAATTTATTATCTTATTTATATTATAAAATAAACGTATGTTTATTGTCAAGTTTTTTTATTAAAATTTTTAGTCGGATTTCGGAATTTAAATTCTTGACAATTATAGATACGTATGATAGGTTTATCATATTCTGTCTTTTCTTTCTCTTTCTTAACTCGATACTCGATACTTTCTTATTAGTTAGTGTAAACTTTAGTGGAGCAGTTAGAGTGTGGAGTAACTAGATTTTTTGTAAGTAAATTTTGAAATTTTAATATTGTATTGTATAATATGTTTTGTGACTTAAAAATATTTTGTCTTATAAATTATAATCATTGAAGCGATTTATGCTAAAATATAAAAAATTATTTACTATTCTGATTGGTGTGGTTAAAGGGAAAAATTTTACATAATGAAAACCAAATTAATAAATAATAAATTAAAGGATGCAAACCGAAATAAATTTTATTTGAGTTTGACTTTTTTTTTACTTTCATTATTTTTCGTAATTTTTGTAAGCCAATTTTCTTCTCTTTATGCAATTAATTCTTTTGCTGCCAGCACTCTCAGTTCGGTTAGTTATCCGGTTCAATTAGCCTATTTTTACGAAGCAGGGTGTCACGATTGCGATAAAGCCAAGATTGTATTAAAAGATATTTCTGAAAAATATCCTGAAAATTTAATCTTAAAAAGTTTTGACATTAATATAACCGAGAATACGGAATTAGCTGAATCCTTAGGCGAATTAAACCAGATGCCCGAAGAGGAAAGACTTTTGGTTCCGGTTATATTTATAGGAGATGATTACCTTTTTAGAAGTACTATTACCTTTGATAATTTAGACAAATTAATTCAAAAGTATTCAACCACAGAAACTATCGCTCCCTGGGAAAAAGTTAAGGAAAAAGACCTTACTGCTCAAGATAGATTAATAGCTCGTTTTCAGTCCTTCGGTCTGGCTGCAGTAGCAGTGAGTGGGCTGATCGATGGTATAAATCCTTGTGCCTTTGCCACCATTATTTTCTTTATTTCTTATCTTAGCCTAATTAATCGTAAGGGGAGAGATATCCTATGGGTTGGAGGAGTATTTGCTCTATCCGTCTTTCTGACCTATTTCTTAATCGGTACCGGGGCTTTAAAGATGATTACTACTTTATCCTTTTTACCTTTAATTCGAAAGATATTCATTCTAGTTACTGCCGCTCTTGCCTTAATTTTAGGGGTGGTCAGTCTATATGACTATCTCCAATTTAAGAAAAAGGGGACTACCAAAGATGCCAAGCTCCAATTACCCTCATTTTTAAAAAATATGATTCACTCTGCTATTCGTAAAAATGTAAAGCTGAGTAATTATATTTTAATGGCTGCAGTAACTGGCTTTATTGTTTCTCTTTTAGAGTTAGCCTGTACCGGTCAGATTTATCTTCCTACCATTATGTTTATCAGCACTATCCCTGATTTGAAGGTTAATGCTTCATTTTATCTTTTATTCTATAATCTGATGTTTGTAGTGCCTTTGGTCTTGGTCTTTTCTTTTACTTACTGGGGGACTACTTCAACGCAATGGGCGGCGCTTACTCAAAAGAATTTTGGGAAAATCAAGATGGCAATGACCCTGCTGTTTTTTGGATTGGCCGGGCTACTGCTCTATAGCGGAATTTATTACTAAAAAACTGTGAATTTGTAACTTGTATTTAATACTAACGTATTATTGAATAGACAGGCGAGACGCCTGTCCTACGGAGGGTAGAGACAACGTCTACCCCTACTAATTTAATCGGTGAATTGGCGAATCGGTAAATTGGTCAATCGGAGAATTAATTAATCGGTCAATCGGTCAATCGGCTAATCGGTGAATTGGCGAATCGGTAAATTGGTCAATCGGAGAATTAATTAATCGGTCAATCGGTCAATCGGCTAATCGGTGAATTAAAAGGAGGTGTTTTAAAATGATTTTTTGCTTAAGGAATAAAAAGAATACTCTTTTAACTGTTCTATTAATAATTGCTTTTTTGGTTTCTTTTTGCTCGTCTGCCTTTTCTTCATCTTTTAGAAAAGGTTTTCCCGCTCCCAATTTTACCCTTAAGACTATAGGTGGAGAAACCTTTAATTTAGAGGACTACAAAGAAAAACAAAAACTCCTTATTCTTTACTTTTGTAATAACGAGAGCGAGAATTCAATATGCGGGGTAGAAGAGCTGATCGAGTATTTTGAACAACATATTATTGAAGAAAAATACCAGGTAATTATGATAAATACTCATAAAGACTTGAAAGAAGAAGATATTACCCAGATTAAAGAGTTTTGGGCTAATAAAAAAATATCTTTCACCATACTATTAGATAGCCAGGAGGAAGTGAGTAATCTCTACAATATTGAGGTTTTACCTACTACTATTTTTTTGGCTAATAACTTAGTAGTAAAGAGAGTCTACCCTGGACTAATCTCCAAACAACAAAATTTAATGTTTCAATACATTAGTTATTTCTTGGGAGCTGAAGAAAAAAGGGCTCCCAAGAAAGATAAAAAAGAGGATGATGGTTGTGATGATGGAACTTGCAACCCTCCGCCCGGGTATTAAATAATCGATAAAAAAAATTCTTTGACGACTAATTAACCATTAACTGGCTAACTAATTTAATTGGTCAATCGGCTAATTGGTGAATTGGCAAATCGGTAAATTAATTAATATAAAACAAAGGAGAAAGTTATGGTTCGTAAAAACAAAATTATTATTATCTTAATAAGCATCGCAGTTATAGTAGGAGCTTTTTTAATATTTTCTAATATTCAAAACAAGTCTTCCCAGCCGCCTACTATTTCTATTTCAGAAGAAGAATGGGATTTCGGTAAGATAAAAGAAGACGAAAGACCTGTTCATATCTTTACCATTAAGAATACAGGGAGAGAAGAATTGGTTATCAGCCGGGTACGGTCCTCCTGCGGCTGTACCGCCACCATACTCTCTTCTGATAACATACCACCGGGAAAGTCAGCTGAACTAAAGGTCACTTTTAATGCTACCGGCTATAATACTCTGGTTAAAAAAGATATCTATATCGAATCTAATGACCCCCAGCTCCCTAATGCAAAGATTACAATAACTACCGAGGTAGAACCTATCCCCTCTCCTCAAGCTTTCCTCTCTAATTCTCAATGGGATTTGGGACTGATTTCCCAGGGGGATTTACCCGCCTTTACTTTTACTATTGAAAATAAGGGAGAACTCGATCTGATAATTAATAAGATAGACGCCTCTGAATATATCCAATATGATAGAGAAATACCCCTAACTATTCTTCCGGCAGAAAAACAGGAGGTGACTTTTACTTATAATTCCAGTCAGCATGAGTTAGGTGAGGTAAGAGAGAGTGTGCGCATATACTGTAATGACCCCAGGAGAAAGGCTTTTTCACTACGTGTTGATGGTTACATAAAAGAAAAATCTGCCCCCGCAGTAAGTATTTCTCCGGCAGGAACAAGTTTTAATTTAACAACTGATTCTGAAGGCGAAACGATAGGAAAGTTTATTCTGGAAAATTCAGGAGAAGAGGGGGTAAAAATTACCTCTATAAAAGCTTCAGCCGATTACCTCGTCCCTTTAATTTCTGAAATTGAGTTAAACTCAGGAGAAAAGGAAAATCTACAAATAATATTGTTAAAAGATAAAGTCTCAGATAAAATACAGGAAGGAGAAATAAAGGAATATCTTTATTTAACCGTTGCCATCCCTATTGTAATTAATAAATAGTAAATTGTTTTACTGAGATTAATAAAAATTATAAATTATAGAAAAAAATTTGGCATATTTGTCATAGAGAATAAATATTTTTAAAGCAATAATGTGATATCATCATATATAAAGGAGAATACAACAATGGAATCTGCTATAAAGATGTTTAAAGCCTTATCTGATGAAACCCGCCTACGTATTTATTTACTTCTACTGCAGGGCGAATTGTGTGTCTGTGAATTGGTAAATATATTAAGTATAGAACAATCAAGAATTTCACACAGTGTTAGGATTTTAAAAGAAGCAGGTCTTGTGGTTAATCGGCGAGAGGGCAAGTGGATTATCTATGCAGTAAATCCTGAAACAGAAAACAGTAGAATAATTCAGGGTTTAAAGGATGGATTAAAATTACCGGAACAGGATTTGAAAAATATTACTAAATGCAAGAAAGAAAAGATAAGGGAAAAATTTAAATGCAATTGATTTCTTGATTCGTTTACTCTCTTCAACATTCGAAATAGAAAGGGAGTGTAATTATGTGCGATACTATAGTAGCCTTAGGTTCTGCAACTGAAGAAGGTTTTACTCTTTTTGGGAAAAATAGTGATCGAGAACCTGATGAAGCCCAAAATATCCTTATAGTCCCCCGCAAAAAGCATAAACCAAACGATACTGTTCAATGTGCCTATTTGACTATCCCCCAGGTTTCAGAAACTGCCAGGGTATTACTCTGTCAACCATTCTGGATGTTTGGCGCAGAGATGGGAGCCAATGAATATGGGGTGGTTATCGGCAATGAAGCAATATTTACCAGAGAAAAACCGGATAAGATAGGTCTTACCGGTATGGATTTGATTCGCTTAGCCCTCGAAAGAAGCCGAACTGCCCGACAGGCCTTAGAGGTTATAATTGAATTGTTGGAAAAGCATGGACAGGGAGGCAATTGCGGCTATCGATTTAAATTAAATTTTATGAATTATATGAATAGTTTTTTGATTGCCGACAAAAAAGAAGCCTACGTATTAGAAACGGTGAAAACCTGGTGGGCCTGGAAGAAAATTGAGGATGTTTGGAGTATATCTAATATAATATCTTTACAGAAAGATTATGATGTTTGTTCTGAAGGATTAATAGAGAATGCAATTAAAAAAGGTTACTGTAAAAACGAAAAGGATTTTAATTTTCGAAAATGTTATTCCGCTAAATTTATGACCTGGGCTGCCAAGGGGGCTGAACGGGAAAAACGCTCCCGAGCCTTGCTTTCACAGAGAAAGAAAAGATTGACTACTAAAGATTTTATAAATCTTTTACGAGATCATGGGGATAATCCCCAATGGACTCCTAATCGGGGTCCTGGCGCCACCTTATGCCTGCACGCAGCAGACAAACTATTTCACCCAACCCAAACAGTCTGTTCCCTGGTTGCAAAAACTGGTGAGGGCGGGCAATTCTTTTATACTACCGGAGCTTCCAATCCCTGTATAAGTCCCTTTTTCCCCGTCTTTTCTCCTGATACCACTGTTCCTGGTGAGTATAGCGAGGGGAGTGAAAATTATAATTCAAAATCTTATTGGTGGGAGAGTGAGCGATTTCATCGAAAGGCTTTACTAAATTTTAATTCTGCGCAAGTTGAAATCCAGCCTTTAATAATTAATTATGAGGAAGAAATAATTTCTTCTATCGAAAACAGTCTAAGCACATTAAATCAAAAACAGATTAATGAACATTTTATCCGAGCCCGAACTATAGTTAAAAAATGGGGTTCTAAATTAGATCGTCTTCCTTCGGTAAATTTGGGATGGAGTTTCAGCCGTTATTGGCGCGGATATAATAAACGGAACGGAATTATTTGAGATAAATAAAGGTTTTACACTGAAGGATTTTTTAAGATAAAATAAAGAATTGAGGTTATTTTTAATGAAAATATTAGTGGTATTTTATTCGAGAAGCGGCAAAACCAAAAAAGTAGCTGGAAAAATTTCAGATCTATTAAAATGTGAGATAGAAGAAATTATTGATCTGAAAAACAGGAAGGGAATTCCCGGTTTCTTAAGTGCCGGTTCTGACGCTAACCTGAGAAGATTAACCACAATTAAAGAGATAAAAAATAATCCTTCTTTGTATGACTTGGTTATTATCGGAACTCCTATCTGGTCCTCTAATATTTCTACCCCTATCAGGACATATCTTTCTTTACATAAAGAAGATTTTAAAAATGTGGCTTTTTTCTGTACCCAATTAGGTTCAGATGCCAAGAAAATATTTGATGATATGAAAAATCTTAGTCAAAAGACCCCGCTTGCTTTACTTGTGCTGACCTCACGAGAAGTGGCAAGGGACCAATATATGCAGAAAGTGAAAGAATTTATAAACAATTTAAAAAAAGAGATAATGAAATAAAATGAAAGTAACCGAAGAAGAATTTGAGGAATTAGTAACTGAAGCAATAAGCACCCTTCCCGAAAAATTCAGAGAAAGGATGGAAAATATTGTTGTTGTGGTTGAAAGCTTGCCTTCCCAGGAACTTCTTAGGGAGATGAAGATAAAATCACCTTATGGCCTTTTGGGTCTTTATCGGGGAGTACCTTATACCAGAAGAAGTATCTGGTATAGGAATGTTATGCCTGATAAGATTATCATATTTAAAAAACCCATAGAAGTTCGCTGTAAAAACAAAGAAGAAATAAAGGAATCTGTCAGAAAAGTGGTTATCCATGAGATTGGGCATTACTTTGGTTTAGGAGAAGCAGATTTGCGAAAGATTGAAAGGGAAAGAAATAAAGTTATGAAACCAAGGGAAAAAGAAAAAATATATTTAACCCAATCTTATTTTAAATATCCTTTGCCCGAAGGGATGTTAAAGGAATTATCCGAGGAGCTGAAGTATATTAACCGCTATCCTTCGGGGGGAGAATATGCTAAATTACGACAGGTATTAGCTGAATATGTGGGAGTAAAGATGGAAGATATTCTGCCTGCCAATGGTTCGGATGAGGTTATTGAAATAGTTACTCGAGCTTACAAGGGAGAGGTTTTAATTCCCATTCCTACTTTTTCTCAATATGAGGCGAGTGCAGATAGAGAAGGTTTACCTAAAGTTTTGGCTAATTGTTTACAGAATGGCGAATATACCATTAATTATTCTGTTCAACAATTAAAGAGTGCTTCTTTGATCTGGATCTGTAACCCTAATAATCCTACCGGAACGAGAATTCCCCGGGAAAATATAATTGATATTTTGCAAAAGGCAAAAGGGATGGTAGTAGTTGATGAATGTAATTATGAATATTTAGGAGAGACCGTGTTGGACTTGATAGATAAGTATGAAAATTTAATTATCTCCAGAAGTTTTTCTAAAAATTTTGGTCTGGCCGGATTACGTTTGGGTTTTGCCATTTCTAATCCTCAAAATATAAAGAAATTAGCTGCTTTCGGTCAACATTTTAGAGTAAATAGAATGGCTGAAAAAGCTGCGGCAAAAGTCCTAAGATATTTAGATTATTATCAAGAAGTTTGGGGAAAAATGAAGAAAGTAAGAGATAAATTTGTAAGGCAGATAAATGAGCTGGGATTTTTTGCTTATGATTCCCAGGCAAATTTTGTTTTAGTAGAGTTTAAGAATAAGAAAGAAACCGAAAGAGTTTGGAAGTATCTAAAGGAAAATGGTATTTATACTTTGGCTGGTTGGGAAAATGAGTTTTCTAGTTTAGGGGATCAATTTATCAGATTTACTATCGGAAAAGAATGGGAAATGGACAAGGTAATTGAAGTGCTATCAGATTATATAAAGAAAGGTTAGAAACTTAATCCGTATCTCGTATCT
>ASPA01000011.1 GCA_000405605.1 Atribacteria bacterium SCGC AAA255-G05 | reverse complement strand
TGAATTCTGGTATTAATAAATGGTAAGGTTTTATTAGTCACATAACCATTAGTTAGTCGTTTTATTTATAGTGCGTATTGCAATGTACCCCTATTTCTTTTTTTAAGTTTTAAACTCGTAACTTGTCACTAATTACTCATTACTTATCACTGTATCCTCTACGTTAAACGCTATACGCTCCACGCTACTATCTACGCGATACGTAATAAGCAATACGAATTCACTTTAGTCTTTTATATTTCTTCTTTTTCCTATGGTATTTTTCTTTGTTTTCACGCGATACTCGATACGCAATACGCGATACGAAAATGGTTTTGTATTTTTGGTAAAAAAATGGTATAATTTAAAAAAGTAAAAAGATAGGAAGTGAGTAGCGGGTTTAAAAAATCCAAAAAAATGTTTAAAATTGGTGATAAAGTATCTCATCCCTCCTTTGGGGTTGGAGATGTTGAAAATATAGAAGAAAAGAAAGTACTGGGGCAAAAAGAAAAATACTATATCTTAAAATTAATGGTAAATGAAATGATTTTGATGGTTCCGGTTAATAAAGCTGATGAATTAGGTTTAAGGTATATTATTGACCCTGAAACTGTGCCAGAGGTTTTACACGTGTTGGGCCATAAGATGGACGATGAAATGGATGGAAATTATAAGCAGAGGATAAGATCTCAAACAGAGATGGTCGATAGCGGAGATATCTTAAAAGTTGCCCAGGTAGTAAAAAATTACACTCATCGAGATACTTTAGAAAAACTATCTTCTACGGAACGTGGTCTATACGAGAGGGCTCGTAAGATTTTAGTGGGTGAAATTTGCGCTGCTTGTGATATTGAAAAAAATAAAGCAAAATTTATAATCAAAGAAGCAATTAGCAACAGGGATAGAAAGATTCACGCAAAGAGTCATTAAAAATTATAAGTTTTTAATATTTAAAATGAATAAAAGCAAAAGAAGAAAAAGCCTATGGAAAACCGTAGGCTTTTTGTGTGAATGATAATAAGAATTATTTTGATTTGAATATTTAATAATGGTATATTATAACTAATTAAGTATACAGAATTCAGGAGTCAGAAGGATTAAACAAAAAGGAGAGATATTTATTATGGCCAGGATTATTGATGGAAGAAAAATTGCAAAAGAGATTAACGAATCTTTAAAAGTAAAAATAGAAGATTTTATCAAAAAAAATAAATTAACTCCCAAATTAGCAGTAATTATTGTTGGGGAAGACCCTGCTTCTTTATTCTATGTAAAAATGATTGCCAGATCCTGCGAAAGAGCTTCTATTGATTTTGAAAAATACAGTCTTTCCGGAAAGACCAGCGAAAAAGAACTCCTTAAACTTATAGATAATTTAAATGAAGATAAAAAAGTAAGTGGGATTATAGTGCAAGTTCCCCTTCCTGAGCATGTAAATCAGGAACGGATTCAGGAAGCAGTAAATCCTTCCAAAGATGTAGATTGTTTTAACCCCATTAATATGGGAAGACTGGCTTTAGGTAAACCCGAGTTTTTGCCTTGCACGCCTTATGCGGTATATGAATTAATGAGGAGAGAAAATATCGTAGTAGAAGGGAAACATACCGTTATTGTGGGAAGGAGTGGTATTGTAGGAAGGCCGATGGCGCTCATACTTCTCCAAAAAAAACAATATGCCAATGCTACTCTTACAATTTGTCATTCTCGAACCAATGATTTATCTTACTTTACCCGTCAGGCAGATATTCTGATTGCTGCAGTAGGAAAATCAGAGATAATTAAGCGGGATATGGTAAAAAAGGGAGCAGTGATTATTGATGTAGGGACTAATGAGGTAGAAGGGAAATTGGTGGGGGATGTAGCTTACGAGGAAGTTTTAGAGAAAGTATCTGTCATTACTCCGGTTCCGGGAGGAGTAGGTCCGATAACTAATGTTATGCTGATGCAGAATACTTTAAAGGCAGCAGGAAAATTAATTAATTAACCAATTTACCAATTCACCAATTCTCCAATTAGGGCAAAGATAAAGACCAATTGAGCAATTAATTAACTAATAAAATTAGTAGGGGCAGACCTTGTGTCTGCCCTCCGTAGAACTCATTACTTGTTACACATTACTTATTAAAAAATAGGATGGGGATATTACCCATTCTATTTTTTTGTTCTCTTTATCTTTTCAATGTTTATCATCAGGGCGGCGATATCAGAAGGAGTTATTCCCGGTATTCTCTTAGCCTGGCCCAAGGAAATTGGCTGCACTTCTGAAAATCTCTCCTTGCCTTCATGGGATATACCATGCATATTAAAATAATCGATGTCTTGAGGTATTTTATAATTCTCTAATTTCTTAAATCTTTTTACCTGAACCCCTTGTCGTTTAATATACCCTGCATATTTTATTTGAATTTCAACTTGCTCGGTTACCTCGGCAGGGAGTTCTGGTCTGTTAGGATCGATAGAAGCAGTTTGATTATAAGTTACCTCAGGCCTGGTAAGTAAAGTAGCCAAATTAGCTGCCTCAGATAGAGGGGTAGTGCCCAATTTGGTTAGTAATTCATTTACCCTTTGAGTAGCATGAATAATTACTTCCTTTAATCTTTCCTTTTCCTTTTCAACCAGTGTTTTTTTATTTAGAAAATATTTATATCTTTGTTCTGAGATTAGCCCCAGCTTATATCCATAAGGAGTAAGTCTTAAATCAGCATTATCCTGCCTTAATAGTAGTCGATATTCAGCCAGTCCGGTTCTTAAACGATAGGGCTCAGTCACACTTTTTGTAACTAAATCATCTATCTCCACGGCAATGTAAGCTTCTGAACGATCCAGTACTAAGGGCTCCTTGCCGCGTGTCAGCTGTACTGCATTTATGCCCGCCAGCAATCCTTGTTCGGCTGCCTCTTCATATCCCGAGGTTCCATTAACCTGTCCGGCTAAAAATAATCCTTTAATTGCTTTAGCTTCTAAAGAGTATTTTAATTGATTAGGATATATAATGTCATATTCAATGGCGTATCCATAGCGGATAATCTTACAATTTTCCAAGCCATAAATAGTATGCAAAGCTTCCTGCTGGGTATCAGCAGGAAGGCTGGTAAAAAATCCCTGTAAATATATTTCTTCAGTATTATATCCCTCTGGTTCCAAGAATATCTGATGAGATTCTTTTTCGGGGAACCTAATTATCTTATCTTCTACAGAAGGACAATATCTGATAGCTGCACTCTGGATGGTACCATTAGATAGGGGTACTCTATGGATATTATCCTGGATTATTTGATGAGTTTTCTGATTGGTTCGGGTCATAAATACTGAAAAATCCTTATATATTTCCCCTTTATTTTCAAAAGAAAAAGACAAAGGGATATCTGCACTCTTCTGTTCTTTCATCTTGGAGATATCAATTGTTCTCCTATCTATCCGAGGAGGGGTGCAGGTATTTAATCTTCCGACTTTAAAACCCAACTCTTTAAGGTTTTCTGCCAGACCAATCGAGGCAAGTTCGCCGGCTCTTCCTGCAGAATAGATAGTTTCACCGATATATATTAAGCCATTTAAAAATGTTCCGTTAGTTAAAATTACCGTGGGAGAAGAAAATTCTAAACCACTTTTAACTATTACACCTTCTATCTGACAATTATTTACTAATAATTTTGTTACCATCTCCTGTTTTAAATCTAAATTTTTCTGGATTTGGAGAGTGTGTATCATTTCCTGAGTATATAATTTTTTATCTATCTGTGCCCGTAAAGCCCACATAGCCGGACCTTTGCTGGTATTTAACATCCTTATATGAATAGTGGATTTATCGGTATTTTTAGCCATTTCTCCGCCTAAAGCATCGATTTCCCGGGCTACATGTCCTTTGCCCGGACCTCCTATAGAGGGATTACAGGGCATCAGAGCAACATTGTCTATATTGGAAGTAATAAGGAGTGTTTTTGCTCCCATTCTGGCAGCGGCCAGAGCTGCTTCACATCCGGCATGGCCGGCACCTACTACAATTATCTCATATTGATATTGCTTCACTTTTTCAGTCTCTCCTTTATTATGGGTTGAAATTATATTCGTATCGAGTATCGTGTTAAAGAAATAAGAATTCAGGAGCCAGTAGTCAGGAGTAAGAAGAATATAAAATAACTTAACAATATAATATTAACCTTATATACTAAAATAATTCTGAATACTGGATTCTGTCTTCTGGCTTCTAATCCATTTTTACTTAGCATATTCTAATATATTTTAGTGTTTATCGCAAGCAATAAGGAAACAAAGGTGCCAGGCACCTTTGTTTCCTTATTAAAAAAGATTACCGCGCTCCCTATGGTCGCAATGACATCTTAAACAAGCGAGATACCTGTCCTACATTGTATCTTATATCTTATAACCGGTAAACTGGGTAACCGGGTAACTGGGGAACTAATATCCTATACGCTCTACGCTAAACGCTGTACGCTAACGTACGAGATACGATTCACGAGATACGAGATACAAATTTGTTGGTTTTTCTTGCCTGAAAAAAATTATTATGTTATACTTTTAAGTGGAGAGATGACCGAGTGGCCGAAGGTGGTTGCCTGCTAAGCAATTGAGCGGGTTAAGGCCTGCTCCGAGGGTTCGAATCCCTCTCTCTCCGCCATTTTTTATAAGCTAAGAGGGCTGCCATATTGCATGATTTAAGAGAAAATCGTAGTATTTTTTATTACGATATTGGTAAAACCAAAACAGATTATTCATTATTTATTCTAACTGAAGATATTAAAAATTGTCTCAACCTTTTATAAGGTTGCGGCATTTTTTTGTTAATAAGATGGAAAAGTATTTAAAAACATTATCTAAAGGGAGGAGAAATTATGAAATTAGACAGAGGTGATTTCGAAACGGAAAATTTGATTGTTTGGGAAAAAGTTATCAGAGAATTATTTCCGACAGCTATCCCAAACAATTGTCTTTGGAAGGATACCGATAGTATAATTTCTATTCTTAACAAATTAGGTTCTGCAGGCAATTTAAATCATACTCTATTCCCCGCAGGTGGAGGTCATGATTTGACGAGCGCAAAAAAATCAACAGAGAAAGGGTGTATTGAATTTAATACCCCAAATTCAGTGAGGATTATTAAACCGAAAGTATTGGAATTTAATTATTTTCCCAATAATGCAGGTTGGGCTTATTTTCGCTTGGAAACTGCCGGTTTAAAGCCGATTACCCCTAATATTAACCCATCTTTTATAAAAGAAAAGGTAACCGAATTAGAGCCCGGTCATTATACAGAAAAAGAAGTATGGGAGAAAGGTTATCTGGGATATAATGAAAAGGGCAAGAGAATTCTACTGCCTAAAAGTGCAAGAATAGTTTCCAGATATTTTAAAGGCTCATTTGTTATATTTGCAAAAAGTTCTCCTTATAATAAAAATCACGTTACTTATGATGCCAGGCACGATAAGATGAATGGTAAAAAGTTTAGGCAATATATTGAGAAGTGTATAATAAAGTTTAATGAAGAAAGTTAAATTCGTATTTCGTATGTTAGCGTATAACTTATAACGTACAGCGTTTAGCGTAGAGGATACAGTGATGAGAAATATGGTAATGAGTGATAAGATTAAATTTCTGAAATTATAAAAACAAGTATTTACTACAGGTTACTTATCACATGTTACAAATTATATTTGTCAACAAGTGTTATGTGACTAATAAAACCTTACCATTTATTAATACCAGGTTGGTGTGGGGGCACGGCGTGCCGTGTTGAAGAAATAGACGGGCGGGACGCCTGTCCTACGGAGGCTAGACACAAGGTCTACCCCTACATTTATTAGTTAATTAATTGCTCAATTGGTTTTTATCTTTGCCTTAATTGGAGAATTGGTAAATCGGTCAATTGCTAAATTGGAGAATTACTTAATTGTATTTTACTTACACTTGTAGCCCGCAACTATACGCTAAACGCTACATGCTCTACGCTAATCTTATACTAACAACTAATTTAATCTATCTAAGCAGGAGGACAAATAATTATGAGTATACACATTGGGGCAAAAGAAGGGGAAATTGCCAGCACGGTTTTACTTCCCGGCGACCCCTTGAGGGCAAAATATATAGCGGAAAATTTCCTTACCGATGCTATCTGTTATAATGAGGTGCGTGGTATGTACGGCTATACCGGAACTTATAAAGGAAAAAGAGTTTCAATCCAGGGTACAGGTATGGGAATACCTTCGATATCAATATATTTAAATGAACTTATTACAAGTTATAAAGCAAATAATTTAATCCGAATCGGAAGCTGTGGCTCCATGCAGCCAGATATAAAAATTAGAGACGTTATTTTGGCCATGAGTGCATCAACAGATTCATATATTAACAAAATGCGTTTTAATGGTATGGATTATGCTTCAACTGCAAATTTTAACCTCTTAAAAAAAGCTTATGATATTGCCTTAGAGAAAAGCATCTCGGTAAAAGTAGGGAGTGTTTTAACTACCGATACTTTTTATCATGATGACCCTAATTCCTGGAAGCATTGGGCAAATTACGGGGTATTGGCGGTAGAAATGGAGACAGCTGCTTTATATACTCTGGCAGCAAAGTTTAAAGTTAATGCTCTTTCGATTTTAACTGTTTCTGATAGTTTAGTAACCAGAGAAGAGACCACTTCAGAAGAGCGGCAGAAGACCTTTAACCAGATGGTGGAAGTTGCCCTGGAATTAGCAGAACAATAAAATTTACTTAAAAAATAAAACCTTACGAAGTGCATGCCTGCACTGTATATAAGTGAAATTAAAGTGGGAGATAAAAAGCTAACTTTTATCTTTTTAGAAAGGTTTTATGGAAGAAAAAAAAGTAGCACAACGATTCTGGGAAATAGATTTCCTGCGGGGGATTGCCATCATTATGATGGTGCTCTATCATCTACTTTATAATTTGCACTATTTTGCTCATTATAATGTCAATGTTTATTCTGGCTTTTGGATGTATTTTGCGCGGGTAACTGCTACGACGTTTATTTTTTTGGTCGGAGTATCCCTTAGTGTCAGTTTTTCCAGGACTAAGAAAATTCATAAAGATAAAAATAAATTATTCACAAAATATCTTCGAAGAGGCTTGAAGGTATTTTCCTGGGGTTTAATTATAACCCTGGTAACTCGAATATTTTTAGGCAAGGCTTTTGTAATTTTTGGTATACTTCATCTTATCGGAATTTCCATTATTTTAGCTTATCCTTTTCTGAAACTCCGCTATTGGAATCTATCAATTGGTTTAGTTTGTATATTTTTGGGGGCATATCTAAAGGGCTTTGCTTTTAATTTTTATTGGCTGTCATGGTTAGGGCTTAGGCCAGCTCAATTTTATTCGGTTGACTATTTCCCTCTTTTACCCTGGTTTGGAGTGGTTTTAATGGGGATATTTTTTGGTAATTTACTTTACTCAGATTACTCTCGAAGGTTTCAACTTGCTAATATTTCTTTCTTTTCAGGGATAAAAATTTTATGTTTTTTGGGAAAACATTCCTTATTAATCTATTTGCTCCATCAGCCCTTAATAATTGCGGTACTCTATCTTTTCGGCATGGTGAATGTAAATTTACTCTAATTTTATCTGTTTTTTAACTATTTAGGTGTAAAAAGTTCTCCAATATCTTAATCTTATGGAAATTAAATTGTAACAAATAGATTATTTAAGGTTTTTTACTATTTTATTGAATTGATCTCCCCGGTCAAATTCATTTTTAAACATCCCGAAACTGGCTGCTGCAGGGGAAAGAAGAATAAGGTCATTTGCTTGTGCCTGTTGTAAGGCTGCTTCTACTCCCACTTTCAAGCTTGAAGTAAGGATAATTTTTTCTGAATCAAGGTGTTTTTTTAAGGCAGAAAGCATTTTTTGGGAGGCGTCATAAGCGGGATGCTGCAGGAGGATAATCTTTTTAATTTCTTTATTTTTCCCGATGGCTTCCCCAAAATTTTCATAATTTAATTTTTTATCTTTGCCACCCAAGAACAAAATAATAGGCTGTTCGGTGAAAGATTCTAAAGCGGCTAAAGTTGCCTCCGGAGTGGTGGCACAGGTGTCATTATAAAATTTAATTCCTCTAACTTCTCCGATAAATTCTAATCTGTATGGAATTCCGGGAAAATTTTTTAGGGCTTTTAGAATAATATTTCCTGGGATGTTATGAATAAAACCCACCGTGCTTGCTGCTAAAATATTTTCCAGATTATGCGCCCCGGGTAGAAGAAGATCGGAGATTTTAGCAAAGGTCGTTTTATATTCTCCTGAGTGAAAGACCAGCTTGTCATTTTCTAAATAACACCCTGGTTCTATCTTTTTTTTAGCGCTGAACCAGTAAATTGGTAACCCGGCTTCTTTTTTAATTTTAATAGTTTCCTCATTATCATAATTTACTATCAGATTATCATTTGGCCTTTGGTGCTTGAAGATTAATTTTTCTGACCGGATGTACTTTTTATAATTAGGATAGCGGTCTAAGTGGTCAGGCAAGATATTAGTTAAAACTGCGGTTTGGGGTCGAAATTTACGGTTTTTTATCCCCTCCATCTGCCAGGTAGATATTTCTAAGATTAGCCAGGTTTGAGGGGTGATTTTTTCCAGGATATCTAAAACGGAGATACCGATATTGCCGGCTAAAATTGTATCCTTTTGAGCTTCTTTGAAAATATGATAAATAAGTTGAGATACAGTGCTTTTACCTTTTGTTCCGGCAACGGCGATTATATTTTTAGAAGGGCAAAGTTGGAGGAAAAAACCTAAATCAGTTTCTATGGGGATTCCATGGGTTCGAGCGATTTTTAAGTACTTTGAATTATGAGAAACAGCCGGGTTTTGAATTACCATATCTGTATTGATAAAATTTTCTTCCCGGTGTCGGCCCAGGATATATTTAACATCGAAATCTTTTAATTTTTCTAAAGAAGGTCCAAGCTCTTCTTCAGTCTTTAAATCTGTAATTAAAATTTTAGCACCGACCTTTGCTAAAAAGCGGGCAACTCCCAAGCCGCCTTGATTTAATCCTAATCCCATTATAGTAATTCTTTTATCTTTTAAATCCTGGGGTTTTCTCATCATTCAAAATACAATTCCTTTTTAATTTATCTTTCTTTAATAAAATTAAAAAACTTGCTTACTAAATATAACAAAATTAAACGAATATTTCAATTAATAAAATATAGTATCGAGTATCGAGTATATAGTATATAGTGAAGAAAAGAAAGAAAACAGAAGATTTGTTAGCTAGTTAGTCTACTAATCGTAGGACAGGCGTCTCGCCTGTGAATGTAAATGTAGGGGTTTGATTCATCAAACCCGTTCCGGGGCGGATAAATCCGCCCCCTACAAAAAATAAAAGAATACATATGAATAATCTTTATACCTTTTCTCTCTCTTTCTTAACTCGATACGATATACTATATACTTGATACTTTCTTTTAATAAATTTGACTAAGGGTTTAAATTATAATAAAATCAATAGGGAACTTTTGTTTTAATAGTGCGCCCGTGGCTCAATTGGATAAAGCAACTGACTACGGATCAGTAGACTGGGGGTTCGAGTCCCTCCGGGCGCACCAGTAGTAATACTTCCGGAAAGTCTTCATATAAAATATGCCAAAAAATAATGATAAAGATATTAGCTTGATGCAAGAAGCCCTGAAAGAAGCAGAAATCGCTTATTCCCGTCAGGAAGTGCCGATAGGAGCGGTAGTTGTTTATCAAAACAAGATAATCGCCCGGGCTCATAATCAGAAAGAAGAGTTACAGGATCCTACTGCTCATGCTGAAATATTAGCAATCCAACAAGCTGCTAAATACTTGGGAAGCTGGCATTTGGAGGATATTGAACTTTATGTTACTTTAGAACCTTGTCCGATGTGTGCCTATGCCATGCTTCAGGCCAGAATTAAAAGATTAATATTTGGGACTCCTGACCCTAAAGCCGGAGCAGCAGGAAGTATCATTAACATCGTACAAGATAAGAGATTTAATCATCAAATGGAAGTAGTAAGTGGAGTATTAAAAAAGGAATGTAGTTTAATTTTACAAAAATTCTTTCAGGAAAGACGCTAATTTGATTGACCAATTGACCGATTTGCCAATTGACCTATTAATTCAGTTATCCAGTTACCCGGTTTACCAGAAAATTGTGTAATAAGTAACTTGTTTTATAAATTCAGAAATATAATCTTATTACTCATTACAAATCACTTATTACTGTATTTCTATTCGCTATACGCTGTACGCTCCACGCTATACTATATACTAACGACTAAATTAATAAGGAGAGGTGGCTGAGCCCGGCCGAAAGCGCTCGACTCGAAATCGAGTAGGCAGGTAGTCCCTGTCTCGCGGGTTCGAATCCCGCCCTCTCCGCCAGTTAATAGATGTTGTTTGTTGGGTCGCCAAATGATTTTAAAGGCGAAATTGGATTTTTTATCTTGGTCAGAAGCGGATTTTCCCTATTTCTTAAATTATAAATTTCGCTTTTTCTCATTACATTTGTTAGTATAATAATGATAGAATTATATATAATGTTATCAAATTATGGAAAATAATCAAAACAATAAATTGGAAGAGAGATTAGGTCTTTAAGTACAAAACTTGAACTTTCACAAGATAAATTTACGAGAAAAGTCGATTTTGCCTACATAATACTGACTAAAAATTAAAATGGGAGTAATAAAAAATCCTTCCGTGTTAGTAATGGCTAAAATAGCCAAAGCACTAACCCTTGGATTAGATGATTTATTAGAATAATCCTATGGACAAACAGAAAACAAAAAAACAAATTCAAAAGCTTGTTGAGAAATATCAAAGGGTGGCAGAAGCAGGCAAGATAAAATCTTACAACGAAGCACAGACCCGCAATGAATTTATCGAGCCGCTTTTTGGTTTTTTGGGTTGGGATATGCGAAATCTCACTATCGACAACGAAGTAACCACCGAGGAAAATGTTTCCGGCGGTAGGGTTGATTTAGCTTTCCGCTTCAATAATATTCCGGTAATGTTTTTGGAAGCTAAAGCGATGAAGGTTGATTTGGATGAGTGGAAATGGGCGGAGCAGGCAATTAATTACAGCTGGAACAAAAGCGTTACTTGGGCGATACTAACCGATTTTGAAAGCATTAAAATATTTAATGCCGAAATTCCGCCAAGAAGTATTTTGCAAAATCTTTTTATTGAGATTAGCTGCCAAGATTTTATAAACAGATTTGATCAGCTTTGGCTTTTATCCAAAGAAAGTTTTGAGCAGAAACTTTTAGACAAAGAAGCAGAAAAATGGGGCAAGCTCACCCAAAGAAAGCAGGTAGGCGAAAAACTTTTTGAAGATTTAATGTCTTGGCGAGTTTCGCTCACAAAAAATTTCAAGATGCAAAATACTTTAACTGATGAAGAATTAGACGAAGGAGTACAGAGAATTCTTGACCGTCTTATCTTTATCCGTACTGCTGAAGACAGAAAAATCGAGCCGAATGTTTTACTTGGTATTTTGCGAAGCGGAAAAACCAATTTATACAAGCAATTAGCAAAAGTTTTTCGCGACTTTGATAACGGTTTTAATTCCAAACTTTTTGCACCTCATTATTGCGAAGAATGGAAAGCAAGCGACAAAATAATTTCCGAAGTTATAAAAGATCTATACGAAACAAAAGACGGCTACCGCTACGATTTTTCTGTCATTTCTGCGGATGTCTTAGGCGGAATTTATGAGCAGTATTTGAGTTTTGTACAAGAACGCAAGGGCGAGGATAAAACAAAATCAAAGCGCAAATCGCAAGGAATTTACTATACGCCGAAATACATTGTTGAATTTATCGTCAAGGAAACTTTAGGCGTGATATTAAAGAAAACCAAACCAAAAGAAATTTCTAAAATCAGAGTTCTTGACCTCGCTTGTGGCTCCGGCTCTTTCCTTATTGCTGCTTACGATAAAATATTGGAAAGCGTGAAAAATCCATCGCTTTTTATCAAGTTTGATATTCTCAAAGATAATATCTATGGTGTAGATTTGGACATGCAAGCAGTTGAAATTGCCCAGCTTAATCTTTTACTAAAAGTTTTATCGCAAAAAACCAAACTACCTACACTTCAGCACAATATCAGTTCTGGTAATTCGCTTGTGTCTGGGAACGCTGAAAAACTGGAAAAATATTTTGGTCCTGATTTTCGTGAACAAAAACCATTCAATTTTGAAAACGAATTTAAAGATGCTTTCGAGAGCCAAAGCCAATGCGGTTTTGATGTGATTATCGGAAATCCGCCTTATGTGAGGCAGGAAAATATTAAACAATATAAATCTTATTTCGAAGAAGAGTTTCCAAATGTTTATGCAGGAACTGCAGATTTATTTGTTTACTTCTTTGAAAAATCAATGCATCTTTTAAAAGATGGCGGATACTTTGGATTTATTGTTTCAAACAAGTTTATCAAGTCAGGTTATGGAATGAACCTAAGAAAATACATCAAAAATAATTTTAAGATTATTAGCTTAATTGATAAATTTAACGATAAAGTTTTTGAAGCCGCTACAGTTGATCCTTGCATAATTATTATTCAGAAAGAAAAACCGAGAAAAAATCATCAAATTCTTTACAATAAAAAAGTTAAAGTTTCTCAAAATAGCTTATCAGAAAAAGGCTGGTCTTTTATTGATGAAACTGAATTAAAACTAAAAAGAAAAATAGAAAACGCAGGCAAAAAGATTAAAGATTGGGAATGTGTAAATATTTATAGAGGAGTTGTTACAGGATTAAATAACGCCTATATAATTGATCAAAATACAAAAGAAAACCTAACAAAAAAAGATACAAATTCTTTAGAGGTGATTAAACCTTTATTAAGGGGACAAAATTTAAAAAGATATCAAAAAGAATTTAAAAATGAATATTTGATCAAGATAAAACCCGGAATAAATCTCAATAAATACCCTGCAATAGAAGAGCATTTGAAAAAATACGAATATGCATTATCTCAAAGATGGGAGCCAAAAGCCGGAAAAATTAAATGGTATGAATTACGACCTTGTGTTTATTATGATGAATTTAAAAAACCAAAAATAATTTATCCGGATATTTCCGAGAAAGGTGGGTTTTATTGGGATAACGAAGGTTATTATTTTAACAATACTATTTACATGATTGTTGGAAATGTAAAAAAATCATGGGTTGCGATCTTAAATTCGAAATTAATGAATTGGTATTATAGACAAATTGCTTCAGGCTTAGGAGATAAAGGAATCAGATATTTTACTCAATTTATGAAAGAAATGCCCATAATTGAAAAAACCGATTCATTAGAAAACCTTGCCCAACAAATGCTCGATTTTCACAAAGAATTGCAAGCAACTTCTGTTAATACCGATAAATATAACTCATTAAAGCGGGAAATTGAAAAGCTTGACCGCGAAATTGACGAGGTAATTTATAAACTATATGGATTCACAACATCAGAAATTAGAACAATTGAAAAAACCGAATGATTTTCTCCAAGATTTTATTGAAGGAGAAAATTACTTGCAGAATTCGCCAATGACAACGGATAAGTTTATCGAATATTGCAAAAATCTTGGTATCCAAACCTCAAAAAAAGAATTGGAATATTTCGAAAAGGAAAAACTTCTTTTCCCGATTGTTAGAATTGAAAGGCCCGTTGGAGAGGAAGAGAGAATAAAATTCAAAAAAGATGACGGAAAAGAATATTGGAGACCGGCAAAGAATGGCTTACAAAAAGGCGAAACGGAGATTGAACAATATAAGGTAAAATTTTATTTTTCATACGGTTTTTCAGAACATGATAAAAACTTACTTTTAAATTGGGTACAAGATGGCAATTTATTTGATCCTTCGACAAAAGATTTTCAAAGCTGGAATAATTTCTTAGGTAAACAACTGGAATACGATAAACAAAAGATTGTTAGTTTCTACTCAAGTTTTCAAATCTACTGGTTAGAGATACTCAATAAATCTTTTTCTATTACCTTAAATCTCGCTGGGGACGAAATAAAGGTGTCTTCTCCTATTGTTTTGATTGACAATAGACAGGGACACGGGAGTTTTTCTTTAGCAAAAATTGATGATTTTGTTGAAAGATTAAAAGAGGTCGCTAAAAAAGAGCCCTTTAAAGAATTTTTTGATATGGAAAAGAAAAAAGAAAAATTAAAGGAAGATTACAAGGAATTTGATAAATTTTTAAAATTTTTGCTTTTAGTTCAATCCGCTTATTTCCCCTATGCGAAATCAGGCGGAGGAACAATACAAATTACAGGTGATGATAAAAGGTGGCACGAGACAAAACGCAATTTTAAGCTGGAAATAGTTTTGAATAAAATTGACATAAAAATCGAAGATGTTGCTGGGTGGTGCAAAATATTATCAGACAAAGCGCAAAATATTTTAGGTATAAAAGGAGGTGATTGGGTTCAACTTTGGAAAAATATTGCTTGGCGAAAAAAAGACGAACTTGAAGAAAGGGTAAGGCTTGGGGTCGAATATCTTCAGTGGGCGGTAATGCTAAAAAGAATAATAGAAGAACATCTCCAAAAAGAAATTTTAGATATTGATGAGATGTCAAATATTGATACTGATGACATTTTGCAATTCGATACCGAGAAAATGAATCAATACGCAGAGTTCTTAAGAGCCAATAGAAACAAAAGATATTCCGATAATGAAAAGAATTGCTACCATAATCGCTACAAGCGATTGTTTTATCTTTCAAATGACTTTAAACTAGATTATCAGACAAGAGTTATGGTGTTTGTGGAAGGTAAAACAGAAGAAACCATTTTCCCAGAAATATTTGAGCGTTATACTGGGAATAAACCTGAAAATCTGGGTATTGAATTTTTCAATATTCAAGGAGTAAACCAATTTTTTGGTCAAAAAATTGCGATTAAAGACTCAAACAACAAATACCAAAAAGGATTTATCAATAATTTTAATCACCTCGTTGGTATTAAAGGGATGGTCCTGGAAAGTGATGTAGCGGTAGCGGCTGGCCGAAAGCAGGGCAGCGAAGATGAAAAGCTTAAGGCCACCTGGTAAGCGGTACTGGCCAAAATCAAGCTGCATCTGTTTCCCGAAGGGCAATTCCGGAACCTTGCTATAGATCCTGATGGATTCATTTAACTTAAGCTTATCGGCCCGGATGAGATAATGAATGTAGTTACGCAGAGTCTGTTCATTCCCCGGGAGACTACCGTATCTCTCTTCCAGGTAATCATACACCGCAGACATATTCAGCTTTTTAAATTCATTCTTTTCATACACCTGCAGGATATCTTTCTCATGCTCTTGCAAGACCTTATCCCGAAACATCTGCTTTTGCTGATACACCCTAAATTCTCTCTCATCCATGAGATAATACTTGGCTGCCGTTTGGGGGTCTACCCCAAGTCTTGAGGCAATTTNATTCCTACAATATCCCTGTCTTTTAAAAGCTTGTATTTTTTGGTACATTTTTTTCTTTTTCATTTCCTCTCTCCTGTAAAGTTTTCTAAAACTATACAGGAGTTTCTCTAAAATGGGAATTCTATTTACCATCCTGATGGGAATTTTGTTTACCATTACCATAGGAATTCTATTTACCATAGTACTATGAATTCAGTTTACCATTTCCAACCCAAGAATCAGAAGTAATTCGTATTGAGTATTGAGTTAAGAAAGAGTAGGTTAGAAAATAGGATTAGGTATATATTCTGAAGGAATTGGAAAGAGAATATAATATTAGCCAATTATTTATCAAAAAATTGATGGGAATAATTATTAATAATATAAGTTATTAATTTTATCTAACCATTTAGGAAAATAGATGGCAGGCTACATAGTGATTATTTTCAAAACATTTTAGTTCCGGTTCTTCTTCTTTACATACAGTTTTTATATAAGGGCATCTGGTATGAAATCGGCATCCGGAAGGAGGATTTACGGGGCTGGGAACATCGCCCATCAAAATCTGACCTTTTTTTCTAAGTTTAGGGTCGGGGATAGGTATAGCAGAAAGTAATGCCTGAGTATAGGGGTGTTTAGGGCTACTAAATAATTCTTTTTTAGGGGCAGTCTCTACTATCTTTCCTAAATACATTACTGCGACTCTATCACAGATATGTTTTATTACGCTTAAATCATGAGCTACAAATAAAAGGGTAAGCCCAAATTCTTTCTGTAAATCTTGCAATAAATTAATAATTTGGGCTTGAATGGAAACATCCAAAGCGGATACACATTCATCGGCAACTATAAACTCCGGGTTAGTTGCTAAAGCTCTGGCAATCCCTATTCTCTGCCTTTGGCCGCCACTAAATTCGTGAGGGTATCTGTTTATCTGGTCTGGTAGAAGACCAACCTTTTCCATAATTTCAATTACCCTCTCTTCTTGTTCTTTTTTAGAACCGATCTTATGTACTTCCATCGGTTCAGCAATAGTTGTTCCTATGGTCATTCTGGGATCAAGAGAACCAAAGGGATCCTGATAGATAATCATCATTTTTTTTCTAAATTTTAGCATCTCTTTTTTTCTTGTATGAGTTATTTCCTGACCATTAAAATATATTTTACCTTCTGTCGGGTCTAATATTCGCAGTATAGTTTTCCCACAGGTAGTCTTTCCGCATCCTGATTCTCCCACGAGACCAAGAACTTCTTTCTTCTCTATATAAAAACTCACATCATCTACAGCCCTAACTGCTATTTTTTTGCCTAAAGGTGATTTGCCTAACCAGAACCATTTTTTTAGATTTTTCACTTCTACCAATCTTTCCATTCTACTCATTTGCTCCTTATTGTCTTCTTGAATAAATGACATTTCACCAGATGAGAGTTTTCTATCTCCAGCAGCTCCGGCATTTCTTCAACACATCTTTTAAAACTGAAATCACATCTGGGATGAAACGGACATCCTGAAGGTAAATCAAGGAGATTGGGGACTATACCCGGAATTGCATCAAGATGTTCTGCCTCAACATTCATTCGGGGTATTGATTTACTTAACCCTTTAGTATAAGGGTGGAGAGGATTATTAAAAAGTGTATATACGTCGGTATATTCTACAATATGCCCGGCATACATCACCGCTACATTATCACACATTTCCGCAATGACTCCCAGATCATGAGTTATTAACATCACCGATGCACCAAATTCACCTTTTAATTCATTAATTAATCTTAAAATCTGAGCTTGAATGGTAACATCAAGGGCAGTGGTAGGTTCATCAGCAATAAGCAAGGTGGGATTACAGGATAGAGCCATGGCAATCATCACTCTCTGCCTCATTCCCCCGGATAACTCATGAGGGTAATTATCTATTCTTTTCTCTACATCCGGCATTCCTACAATCTTTAATATTTCCATAGACTTTTTTCTAGCTTCTTCTTTATTTAACCCCTGATGTAATTGAATGACTTCCCCAATTTCATGACCGATAGTGAATACCGGGTCCAATGAAGTCATGGGTTCCTGGAAGATCATAGATATTTTCTTCCCTCTCATCTTTCTAATTTCTTTATCATCTAACTTTAGGAGATCCTCGCCTTCAAAATATATTTCTCCCCCTACAATCTTTCCCGGAGGATGAGGAATTAATCTCATAACCGACAAGGCAGTGACACTCTTGCCGCTTCCGGATTCTCCTACAATTCCTAAAGTTTCCCCTTGATTAATTTTAAAACTAACTCCATCTACAGCCTTTACTGTGCCTTCATGGGTAAAAAAGTGAGTTTTTAAATTTTTTATTTCCAGTAATGTTTTCATATCTTATCTTATTTTATCCTATTTCATAAATTTAGAGGAACAGAGAACCGTCCCCTGTAACGCTTTTTAAGTTTTAAGCCGGGGGTCTAAAATATCTCTTAAACCGTCTCCTAATAGGTTGAGGCCTATAACAGATAATAATATCGCTATTCCGGGAAAAGTTGCTGCCCACCAGGCGCCACTCACAATATAGGAATAGCTTTTAGAGAGCATGGCGCCCCATTCCGGAGTGGGAGGTTGAGCTCCCAATCCTAAAAAGCCAAGGGCTGCACAGTCTAAAATGGCAGAAGCTAACATCAAGGTACCGTATACAATGACCGGGGCGATACTATTGGGGAGGACATGGCGAAAGATAATTCTCCAATCACTTGAGCCAATTGCCTTCTGGACTTCAATATATTCCATTTCTTTAATATAAAGTACCGAACTCCTGATGATTCTCGCCATCTGGGGGGTATAGACTATGCCTATTGCTATNATTGCCTTAGACAATCCTTGTCCTAAAACAGTGACGATTACAATAGCCAGTAGCAATGCTGGAAAGGCAAACATAATATCAACTATTCTCATAACAAGTGCATCCACCCAACCGCCATAATAACCGGCTACCGTTCCAAAAGCTATACCTAAAATCATAGCTATGCCCACTGCTACAAAACCTGCAGTTAAACTGACTCTGGCTCCATAAAGAATTCTACTTAAAATACATCTCCCCAGGGCATCAGCCCCCAAGGGCATACCTTCTACTGCTTCTTCGCTCCAGAATCCCGGTTTTAAAGCCTTGAAAAGTTCCGGAGGAGAAGGAGTCGGGTTATTGGGAGCAATAAAATTAGCTGATAGGGCACATAAAATTAGTATAACCACAATTGCTAAGCCAAAGATCGCTGATTTATTATATTTAAGTCTTCTTACTAATTCATGGGTTTTAGTCTCTCTTGTTCTTTTCATTTTTCCTCTATCCGTAATGAATTCTTGGATCAATATAAACATACAAAATATCGGTTATTAAATTCACAATGACAAACATTAAAGCAAAAAATAATACACATCCCTGGACGACAGGATAATCTCTCATAGTTACTCCGTTTATCACATATCTGCCTATTCCCGGCCAGGAAAAAACCGTTTCGGTTAAAATAGCACCTGCCAATAGTAAACCAAAATTTAATCCGATTACAGTAATGACCGGAATCATGGCATTTCTTACTGCATGTTTATAAATGACCATTCTCTCTGATAATCCTTTAGCCCTTTCAGTTCTTATAAAATCCTGTCTTAATACTTCTAACATGCTTGACCTGGTTACCCGGGCAATAGTAGCCATCGGGATAGTAGATAAAGCAATGGAAGGTAAAATTAAATAACGAAGTGAACTGATGAAAGCTGCGAAATTACCGGTCATGAGACTGTCCAACAGGTAAAAACCGGTAATTCGTTGGAAAGAAATCATCATACTTATGCGCCCACTGATGGGAAGCCATCTCAACCAAACACCAAAAATCATCATTAACATAATTCCCAACCAGAAAACAGGCATGGATACGCCAAAAAGGGCAAGCCCCATAATACTATAATCAAAAATCGAATACTGCCTCGAAGCAGAGATAATCCCGGCAATACAGCCTACAATGATAGCAAAAAACATGGATAACATTGTCAGTTCGATGGTATTAGGAAATCTTTCCAATATTTCCTTGGCTACGAATTCATTAGACACAATAGAACGTCCCAAATCCCCGTGCAAAACCTGTTTCAGCCAGATCCAATATTGTGTAGTGAGGGGTTTATCTAACCCGTATTTTTCTCTGATAGCATTAATTATCTGGGGAGAGGCATGCTCTCCGGCTATAGTTACTGCCGGGTCACCGGGGGCTAAGCGAATTAAAGAAAAGGCGAGAATAGATACGCCTAATAGTACGGGGATCAACATGAATAATCTTTTAGTAATATACCACTTCATCAATTCATTCCTATCTGTTTTTAATTATACTTACACTATTATACTTTTTACCCATCATAATGTAACAATAAAAAGATAAAAAAATGTGCTTTCTTTAAGCACATTTTTATTTCATTCAGGGAAGGGGTGAATCAGTCACCCCTTCCCTTTTACGAAAATTCAAACCAAAAAAATTTTTTCTATTCTACTGATACCGGATAGAAGAATTTTCTGGAAGTCGGGTTAAGGAGATAACCCTTTACGTTTGCTCTAAAGACTATATTTTGAGTTGAGTGAGCTAAATAAACCCAGCCGGCGTACTCGTGAATCATTTCCTGGGCTTTCTTGTAATAGGCTGCCCTTTCCTCTTCATCATAAGTGGCTAAAGCTGCGGAAAGTAATTCCTGGTTAGTATTATTCGTATAGAAGGCATAATTTCCAGCAATACCAATAGAACAGGCATTAGCCCCATATAATACATTCATAAAGTTGTCAGGGTCTCCGTTATCACCGGTCCATCCTAAAAGGCACATCTGGTGATTTCCTTGTTCGGTTTCCTGTAGATAGGTTCCCCAATCTACCTGATAAATGTTTACCTTTATTCCTACAGCACTTAAATAACTCTGAATCGCTTCTCCAATCTTGGGAGGATCGAACATATACGGCCGGGATACAGGCATGACATATAAAGTCACTTCAAAACCATCGGGGTAGCCGGCTTCGGCTAACAACTGTTTAGCTCTTGCCGGGTCATAAGGATAATCTTCTATTGCATCATTGTAGCCCAGCATAAAGGGAGGCATGCCATTCTTAGCCTTAATGGCTGTCCCCATATAAAGATTATCCACTATCGATTGTTTATCAATAGCCATATTGATTGCCTGTCTTACTTCCTTTTTAGTAAGGGGTTCAAAATATCCCGGAGTTTTAACCAGAGGTTCATCTGCTATATCACGTACACCGTTTTTATTGGCATCGATGTATCCATACCCAGTATTCATAGCCATATAGCCGACATTCATACCTGGTTGGCTCATAAGTACCAAATCTTTATTGGCTTTTATCCTCTCAAAGTCAGCGGGGTTAGGATACTCTATTCCTTGTACGGCACCTGTTTCTAAATTCATAAGCCTTGCTGAAGGGTCGGGAATAACTTTAAAGATTAATTTATCCAGGCTGGCTCTTTCCCGCCAATAGTTTTCGTTTGCTTCCAGGGTAATATGATCATCTTTTACCCATTCGGCAAATTTAAACGGACCGGTACCACTGGGATTTTTAAAGGCATCTTCTTTATATTTTTCCGCATTGGCAGGACTTACAATATTAACCGTGAACAAGGCTAAACTGGTCATAATAGCGGCATTCGGTCTTTTTAAAACAAGTTTTACCGTAAAGTCATCAATCTTCTCCATTCTATCTACATCATAGTACATATAATTCCAATAAGGCCACTCACCATATTGAAAATAAGGATGATTGGTGTCATACTGGCGGGCAAAGGAAAAAACCACTGCATCTGCATTAAAGTCTGAACCATCATGGAACTTAACTCCTTCTCTTAAATGAAAAACAATCTCTGTCCCATCTTCTGATGGTTCCCAGGAGGTAGCCAAACAAGGTTGTATTAGTACAGTACCTGGTTGAAATTCCACCAAGCCCTCAAATATGTTATCCATCCTTTGAATTGATTCTCCATCGGTTACATCCCCGGGATCTAATCTGGTGGCATCACCACTGCTACCGAATACCAAAGTGCCACTTGCAGAAGCGGCTCCAACTACACTAAATACTAATCCTACTGTTAACAACAAAATTACAAACAATTTACTTTTCATATTTATTCTCCTTTTTAATACTTTTTAATTAAAGTAGCTAATTTATTATTTAAATAATTTTCCTCCTTTCTTTCTTGTTATTATTGTATTACGGTTGCGAGTTTAATTTTGATTACACTTAAATAATATTAAAAACAATTTGTTTATTTTAAATATGACAGAGGATTAACCGACTTACCGCTTAATCTTACTTCAAAATGGAGGTGAGGACCAGTAGCATTTCCAGTGCTCCCTACTTTACCAATTATGTTTCCTCTTTTCACATACTGACCCTTCTTCACTAAATTTGCCGAGTTATGAGCATAAACGGTAGAATATCCCCCATCATGGCTTAAGATAATCACATTACCATATCCTCGCATATAGCCAGCATAGCTTACTATGCCGCTCTCGGCAGCCACTATATTAGTCCCTTTAGGACTTCCGATATCTATACCAGTATGAAATTCTTTTCTTCCGTTTAAAACTCTCATCCCATAAGGAGAAGTAACCCTTCCTCTTACCGGCCAGATAAAATTACCTATATTGCTGCGGCCTCCAGGTACATTAGGAATTCTCAATTGTTGTCCTGCAGAAATTTTGGAAGCATTGGTAATATTGTTAGCTGCTATAATGGATTCTAACTTTACATTATAATCGCGCGAAATACTCCAGAGACTTTCTCCTTTTTTTACATAATAAATTATCTCCTCTGTTGCAGTATCCTGGCTATATCCTTCTGCTTTGGCAATATCCATATTAGTTATCGGGAGTTTTAATTTTTGTCCTATAGATAATCGGGATATTTCTTTTAAGTTATTGGTAGAGATAATGGTATTCATCTTTACATCATATCTCTGAGATATGCTCCACAAGTTATCTCCTTTTACCACGGTATAAGTTATAATAGTTGGTTCCTGTTTCTGATTAGATTTAGATACTCCTCCTCCTATTGCGGGGATTTCCAATTTTTGGCCCAGTGATAAGAAATCTTTATCCCTGAGATTATTTATATCAGTAATAACTGCCACTGAAACGCCATATTTTTGAGAAATATTCCATAGATTATCACCTGCCTTAACTGTATAAACAATCGGTTCTGTATTTTCAGGCAGACTGATATTATTATTCACGTTATCGTTCTTTTTATCAATAACTGGCTGGGTAATAATATTTGTTTCAGGGGTAGTATCTTTACTATCTTTAATAGAAGGAATCTCTATCTGCTGTCCGATAGAAATTAATTCTGAATTAGTCAAGTTGTTAGTGGTAATAATTAGTTCTAAAGAAAGATTACATTCTTGGGCAATTGACCATAAAGTCTCTCCCTTTTTTACGATATGTATATTATAATTATCGGCCTGAAGATTATCTTGAGGAATTTTAATTATCTGACCGATGGATAAAGTATTTTCATCTTCAACATCATTAATATCTAAGATGAATTTTAAGGGTGTATTGTATTCTTTAGAGATGCTCCACAGAGTATCACCATTCGTTACTTCATATGTAATAAATTCATCATTATTATCGGCAAAAGAGAAAAAAGAAATAGAAAAGATAAACCATAAAAGTAGGGTTAAAAAAAATATGGAATTTTTCTTATCTCTATGATGTTTTTGTGCTACATACATCCTTTATCCTCCTGTTTCTATAAATTAAGAACCAAAAATGAGGTAAAAAAAAACAATTAGGAAGTTTCCTCAAGAGGTTTTACTTGTAAATATTTCGCTACTTGTTTTACAATTAAATATTCTTCCACTTCATAAACCTCTCTTGATTTATGATGATTTCTTTATATTATATTATTGTTTTTTGATGATTTTGTCAATTTTTTTTATATCGCCTAAACAATTGGTGAATTGGGAAATTGATCAATTGGTTAACTAATTTCTCGCTTACTATTTTTTATCCTTTTCCTTATGCAGTATATCTCCTACCTCTTGGGCAACTCGATAGGGTTTGGTTAAAATTCTGATGGGCATAGACTTGAGAAAATAAGATAGATCTTTTTTTATCTCTTCGGTTACCCGATGGGGCTTAGTTAGCACCCTATCTATAAAATCTGCCGTATAGGTTTCTAATAATTTTTCCCGATTAATTTTAATTTCATTTCCACAAATATTACACTTAATATCCTCTAAATATTCACCCTTATAAGTAATAGTATGATTGGTTTCTTTGTTGCAGTGAAGACAAAAAAGTTGAGCTTTTATTTTAGTTGTCATTTGCTCTTAAGTCCGATATACCGAACTTTTACCTCCTTTTTTTTAATCCAACAAAAACCATTCCTTTTACTCTTCGCTTAAAACCTGTGCCAATCTTTTGTACATCTGATAAGATTTTATAACTTTTTTTATATGTTCTCTGGTCTCAGAATAAGGAACATTTTCTACAAAATTATCCAGGTCAGTTCTATCGTATTGTTCTAACCACTTGCTGGTTGTACCTGGACCGGCATTATAGCCAGAAATCATTAATATTGAATCATTTGAAAATCTTTCTTTTAGGTAATTAATATACCAGCAGCCTAAATCAATATTAATCTTGGGGTCAAAGAGCATTTCATCATTAAATTCTTCCAGATTTATCTTCTGGGCAATCCATTCCCCGGTAGAAAAAATTATCTGCATCAATCCCCTGGCCCCGGCAGCAGATTCATCCCAGGTGTTAAATCTGCTCTCCTCCCTAATCATAGCCAAAACAAGTAAGGGATCTATTTCGTATTCTAAAGCACGTTCTCTAATTGCATTCTCATAATAAAGAGGATAAAGACCTTCCCATAATTCAAGAGGTAATTCCTCTAATTGATGATTATCTTCTAAATAATTAAAAATTATTTCCGAATAATTTAAAGAATCATTATAATCCATATTCTTTTTATAAATATCGCTTAACTTAAATAGTAAAAAGATGTTTCCTGGATAGTAATTTAATGTTCCTTTTAATTCAACTATTGATTCTTTATAAAAACTAATCTCTTCAAACAACTCTGCTTTGAGCAGTGACAGCTGACCTTTCCCCTCAATTTTATCATATTTTATTAAAAATTCATCTAAATTTATAAAATCTTCTTTCTTGGAGACAGAAACAGGCCAAATAGAACTAATATCACTTCTTTGTTCTATAATTCTTTCGGTATAATAACTCAAGGGGTATTCCCTAACAAGTTTTTCGTAAGCAATTTTTGCCTCCTCATCTGCCCCCGTCTTATCTAAAATTATTCCCTTCCAATACAGGGCATCATCTCCCAGATTACTTTGAGAAAATCTATCTGATAATTCTCGATAGTAATCTAATGCCTCTGGGTAAGCATTATTATTGGTATAATATCGGGCTAAACTCCATAGAGAAGTCATCGATTCATAGCTATTAGGGTATTTGTTGATCAATTCTCTCCACAGGGAAATCCCCTTTTCCGTTTCTTTTAACTGGAAATAAGATTCTGCCAGACGCAGATAAGACTCTCGGGCGTAATAACTTTCAGGATATTGACTTATAATTTTTTCATACTTATCTATTGCCAGATAACGCTCTCCTAAGACGCGCAGAGAATTGCCCCCAAGATAATTTGCTTTAATAGTAATTTCTCCGGGAGGAAATTTTGCTATAATCTCCTCACACTGATTAACAGCTTCCTTATATTCCTGTTTGTAATATAAAGCCCTTGCCCTCTTATAATATACTTCTGCAATATCAAGAGCTTCGGGAAAAGTTTCAATGACTTCTCTATATAAACTCTCAGCCAGATTATACTGGCGATATTTAAATAAAATATCCGCGCATTTCACCATTATATGGTAAGGAATCTCGATTTCTTTTAAATCTTCTTGAGTTTTATTAAAATATCTAATCAACAACTCTTCCGGTTCTGATTTCCTTTTAAGTCTATAGCCTTCATCCAATATCTCATATAAACAGTTAAGAGAATCAACATATTTTTTTTCCTGCCAGTATACCTCGGAAAGCTCAAGCAAAACTTTTGCTTTAAGCTGGTTGTCTTTGGAATCTTCCAGAATATCCTTATAATAAATTACCGCAGAAGTTGTATCATTTAACTCGCGATAATTCTTAGCTATCTGGTAGTTGACCTCTGAAATAATCAGGCTTTGAGGAAAATTCTCTGTTATTTGTTTATAAGTAGTTGTAGATTCGCGATTTTCACCTTTAAGTCTATAGGTTTCGGCCAGATGAAAGAGGGAATAATCAGTCAAAATTGGGTCGTCTATTACTAAGTTCTTATATATTTCTATCGCCCTATTCCAATCTTCAATTTTTCTATAACAATCCCCCAATAAATACTGGGATTTAATATAGAGGGGTAAATTAAGGGTGGAGTATTCTACCTTTAACAATTCGGAAATTGCCTGCTGATAATCAGTCTGTTGATAAAATTCCAATCCCATTTTATAGTTTTCTAAATCTTCTTTTAGCTCGATAGTCGAAGGGTGCTCTTCTACTACTTTGGAAAGCTTTAATATCTTCAACTGCTGGGCTTCAAGTTCAGTCAACTCATTATTGTCAGCCAAAGCAATATTTGCTACGAATAAGCTGATAGCTAAAATCATTATCAAAAAAAATATTATTGAAGTTTTCATTTTATCCATTCCTATGTCCTCCAATATAATAATACCATGAAAATGATTGGGTACAACAATATATTCATCTAACTAAAAAAGTAAAATATTAAATGTCTAAGAAAATGGGATGCGTTGTCCATATTTATTTTAAAATAACTATCTTATTTTATTTTTATACATTTTCTGATCTGCAATACGCATCAGTTCTTCTATTGATTTTGGGTGTTCGGAATTGTAACCGGAAAAACCAACAGTAAATCCAATTTTATAGGATTTATGGGAAATCTGGTCTTGTAGAGCTAATTTATCATACAATCTTTTTTCAATTATAGGTATTTCCTTTAAAGAACTATCCGGAAAAACCAATAAGAATTCATCTCCTCCCATTCGTATAATGATATCTACTTCTCTCAGGATGGATTGAAAGAGATTTGCCATTTGGGTAATCGCCTTATCCCCTTCTTCGTGGCCAAATTGATCATTAATTCTTTTTAAATTATCTAAATCAGTATAAGCTAACAAAAAAGAAGTTTTGTTTCGTTTGGCAATTTTAACCTGCCTTTGAAGAAGTTCCAACCCATAACCCCTGTTATAAGTTCCGGTAAGAGGATCATAGTGAGCTAATTTTTTCAGCTCTTCTTCCATTCTTTTTCTCTCGATGGCGGTTGCTATCTGTTCCGAGACAAACTCCATAAGCTTGATATCGCGTTTGCTGTAGAGATTAGGATTGGTGTAGCTTTGAACTGCCATGGCACCTATGACATGACCTTCAATTTTTAAAGGAACTCCCAGCCAGATGCTTTGAGGGGAAGTGCTACCCATGGGATTCAATTCTCCTGAAGCTATCATCTTTTCATATTCTTTACTTGTATTAAATAAAGGCTTACCTGTTTTCATGACTTGGGCAGTAAGCACATTTGAAGTACTAAATTTCTGAATGGGGAAATTGTCATCTTTTTCATCGATATGGTAAGGGAAATATAATTCATCTTTATTTTCGTCAATCAGGGCGATGTAGAAATTAGACGTATCAATAATTTTACCTAATTCTTTGTGGATAGTGTTATAGAGTCCTTTAAGCGATATACTAGAATTAGCGGCTTTAGAAATATTGTATAACACCTTTTGAATTTTTTCACTCTGTTTGCGTTCGGTAATATCCTGATACAAAGCAATAATACCGGTAACCTTATCTTTAATTTTTACAAAGGAAGTGGAAATACGTACCGGAACAATAGTTCCGTCTTTCTTTTGTCTGATTGTTTCAAAATTAGTTAAATCTTCATTTAAGATTTTACGGGTTAGATCTTTCCCCTCTTTCATCCTGCTTTTAGGATAAAGACCGATTTCATCGATATTCTTACCCAGTATGTTTTCTTTAGTATAACCGAATACTTTAGTAAAGCGGGGGTTTATATCAAGTATGGTTCCTTTTGTATCTTGATAGAAAGCGGCATCCGGAATATTTTTAAATATCCCGGCAAATTTTTCTTCACTCTGCCGTAATTCTTCTTCTGCTTTTTTACGCTCTGTGATATCTTGATAATAAGCGACAACTCCTCTATGTTGTCCTTCTGTTATGACCGGAGCGACTGATATGATTACTGATATTAAAGAATTATTCTTCTTTTTTCTAATAGTTTCACGGGTAATGACTTTACCTTTTAAAGCTAACCCGGTTAATCTTTCGCTTTCCTCTATTGTCTTATTTTGAGGGAAAATCATACCCTCGTTAATATTTTTACCTTTGATTTCTGCTGAAGTATAACCAAAGAGTTCAGTAAAACGAGAATTTATATTTAAAATTGTACCTTCTTCATCGTGATATATCGCTGCTTCCGGACTACTGTTGAATAAGTTAGAAAATTCTTGGTGGCTTTTTAGGAGAATTTTTTCAATATTTTTAAGTTTGCTGATATCAACTACCATAACGCGAGTGCCAACTATTTCTCCATTTTTATATTTCGGACTTCCATATATTAATATTGGGAAAGTAGTCCCGTCCTTCTTTATTGCAGTATATTCATTAACCTCTAATTTGTTTCCGGAAAATAATTTATTAATATTATTTATAGCACGAGGGCGGTCTTCCGGAATTAAGGTCTGGACGGAAGACAAGCCATTTTTTAATTCACTTTTAGTAAATCCCCAAATTTCTATTGCGGTTTGATTAAGGAAAGTAAAATTACCTTTTTTATCAATTTCATAAACAGCTTGCGGTAATTCATCTATTAATGTTTTTGTTTCTTTTAGTTCTTGTTTATTTTTATCTTCTGACAATTTTAATTTTGTGATTTGTTGATTGAGTATTGATATTTCTTTACTCGGGTCTTTGTTCGTTTTATTTTGATGTCCCATATTTCTCGCTTTCGGTTACTTGATATTCTAAATAATGTTTATAGGATTTTGATTGAAAAAGAATAATGGGAATGCAGTTCGGTTTGAAAGGATGATAAGATTACAGATAGTGCAAAATTAAGATTAGCTGCCTGGCAATCTTACCACTCGAATAATGGTTTAGATCCATAGCTTTGTGTACCATTCTTTCGAATAGCTTACCTTTTCCAATTTTAATTATACAAAATGAATTAATTTTAATGTATCATTATAACATAACAAATATTTTTTACAAATAAAGCGTTTACACTAACATCATCCTCAATATTGTATATCCCAGCAAATCCTTATAAATAAAAAATAATAAACATTTTTCTTAATTCCAAATCCACTATTTCTTAATTATAATATTTTAAAGAAAATATGACCAAAGAAAATAGTTTTCCCATTTAGGTTTTTTTATATTTTGTGAAGTCGTGAAGCTTGACCCCATTCTCCCTGCATCTTTCATCATCTTTCTAAGGTCATTTTATTTTTTTAAACGTGGGTTGATATTTTTTTCCATCGATAATTGGTTCAATATGAATGGTAGTTTCAATTTCCATTTTCTCTCTTATCTTATTTTCTAATTTCTCGGAAATCCTGTGCGCTTCGCCTAATTTCATTTCAGCAGGTAACCTGATATGAAAGGTTACCTCTTTATTGTCACCATACTTATGACAATGAAGGTGATGTAATAAAACATCCTGTGACATATTATCGGTTACAATTTTCTCAATTTCTTTTTTGAAATCTTCTGCTGGTTCTTTCCCGATTAAGGTACTTATTGGCTCTTTCAAAATAATATAAGTAGTATAAAATATGACCAATGATACTATAATGCCCATAACACTATCCACCCACCAAAAATACCTTCCCGTAAAAATTCCGACTAAAATCATAAGGGATATCAGGGCATCGCTCCGGTGGTGCCAGCCATCAGCAATAAGCGAGCGTGCATTAATTTTTTTCCCGGCACGTATTGAAAACTGTGCCAATCCCTCTTTTACTATTACAGAAATTACAAATACTATTATGGCCAAGGTGCTATAGACAGCAGATTGCTGATTGTTAAATCTCTGAACTGATGCAATTAGAAAATTAAATCCCACTATCGCTAACATAGTGCCAATGATAACCGAGCTGACTACTTCTGCCTGGCCATGACCAAAGGGATGTTCCTTATCAGCCGGTATAGAGGAGATTTTGAAACCCATAATTACCACCAGTGAAGTGAGTGAGTCGGAAAAAGTATGCCAGGCATCAGCGATTATAGCTATAGAAAAGGTCTTCACTCCCACCCAATATTTCAAACCAAAAAGAAGAGTATTTAGAATGATAGAGAGTACTCCTTCTAAATATCCCAAAAATATCTTATGTTCTTTTGATACCGGTGCTTTAGAATTAGATTTTAAAAACAATGTTTCTATTCCTTTATTTCACATAATTATTTAAATAATAAAAATATTTTATAATTACAAAATAATCTAAAAACATTAGAATAATCAAATAACTAAATAGGGACACATCCTATTTTTTCTATGGTTTAGCTTCTCCTTTGGATTCTGCAGTCCCCTGCCCTATCAATTCAATCTCAAAAAGTTTTGGCCAAAATTTCCCAGTCACAAACAACCGACTATTCTTTGCATCATAGGCAATACCATTAAGAACATCAACTGTCTCACTATCGTCTTTTAGACTTAAAATACCTTTCAGATCTATCCAGCCAATTACTTGACCGGTTAGAGGATTAATTCTGGCAATACGTTCTGTCTGCCATATATTGGCATAGATTTCCCCTTGAATATATTCTAATTCATTGATTCTGGTCACGGGAATATTGTTTGCAGAAACTTCAATCTGACTAATTTCCTCAAAAGTTTCAGGGTCTAAGAAATGCAATGTTGCTGTACCGTCACTCATGATTAGATGTTTTCCATCATGGGTAATACCCCAGCCTTCATCCGGATAATTAAACTCTTGTACTAATTTAAAACTGTGTTTATCATAGATAAAACCGATATGAGATTGCCAGGTCAACTGGATAATCTTATTCCCATAAATAGTCACCCCTTCACCAAAAAACTGAGGTGGTAGTTCAAAAATTTGTAAGATTTCTCCGGTTTCTAATTTCACTCTACGCAAGTTAGAATATCCACGAAGGCCTGTTCCTTCATATAAAACACCATCTTCAAACACTAATCCTTCTGTGAAAGCACTTCTATCATGGGGATAAGTATTGACCACCTTATAGGTATAAACCGGAATAACATTAGAATTGGCGGAAGGCTCTGGATTCGAGTAATGATAAATAAAATAAACTCCGGTTAGTACCAAGAGCCCTATAACCGATATTTTGATAAATCGATTCATGGTAACTTCCTTTTATGCCTTCTATCGCCAATAGATAAGGGAAATAACGGGGGAGATTTAAACTGTTATTTATTTCATTAAATCTTCCGAACGATCAAAAGGAATCCGGTAGATTTCCAGAATTTCCTGATGTGTATTTTTTGCCATCTCCCGGTCAATCACAATTTTCTGGTCCCACTTATTCTCCAGTATGATATAATCATCCTGAATTGCTTCCACTTTTGCAACAAAATCATTCAAATTCCATATCTTTTCGCCGTTAACAGTATCAACCACCCAGCTATTTACATTTTGATAGCCTTCATTGACATCGGCTGCTAAAGATTTTAATAAAACCACTACTTGCTGACCTTCTCTTTCGGGAATGTTATTCTGCAAGTGATAGATTAATTCCGTGGGGGCAGACTGATACCACTGTGAACCCCAGATATGCAATAAATTTCTACTTAAAGGACAAAAGATCAAACCACCATAGATATAATAGGAAGGCAATGTCTCATATTGTTCCATGGGAACAAGCTGATCTTTATGTGAAGATCGATAGAGATTAACATCTAAGGAAATTTTTTCACCATTTCTTAAAATGTCCATTTGAATATTTTCGCCAATCTGCTTTTCCTGAACGGCATAAGTTAGCTGAGTCCTTTCGTGGGTTCTAAATTCGATGGTCCCATCATTACCCACTTTATAATTTCCGATAGATAGTAAAATATCATCAGTCTGCAAATTTCCGTCGGATGGTGACCCAGGAATGATTTGATTGATCAGAACACCGCTCATGTCATCCTCCATCTGATAATATTTTCTCGAACCCTGATTCTCCATATCCTGCAAGCTCACACCCAGGCTGGGGTAACCGTCATAAGTACCATCCATTAAATCATCGAAAAAGTGACGGATAACCGTCACCGGTACCATATAACCGATATTTTGAGAAGTAGGAATACCCTGCATAACCACTCCGACGATCTTATCGTCCATCAAAACCGGACCGCCGCTATTTCCAGGATTGATGGCGGCATCGATTTGTCCAGCTAA
>ASPA01000010.1 GCA_000405605.1 Atribacteria bacterium SCGC AAA255-G05 | reverse complement strand
GTGCTGGAAATAGTGGAGAGCAAAATGCAAATTATTTTTGAAAGTGGGTAAAAATAAAAATGAAAAAAAATTTAATTCAAAAGTTATGGAAGGAAAATCCTAAATTATATAAAATCTTAAAGGAAAGTGAGAATTTAAAAGAGGCAAGAAAAAAACTTTTTAAATTTTCGAAAGACTTAGAATGGAAACATAGAGAAGGAGAAGAAGAATTACATAAATTGGAATACGCTGCTGCCTTAGAGGCACAAAAAGTATTTAATGACCTCATTTCCCTCCGAAATGAGGTCATTGTAGGTTTTAGCACTTTAGATTATTTATGGAGTATTGCTCAAGATAATCAAGAGTTAACTGAAGAAATTGACGATGGTTTTTTAGAAGAGTTTATTCACCTTTTTAAAGCTATGAAAGGGAATGCTGATATTTCTTCAGGATGGTTAAAGCCATTGTTAGAAAGAAATGGGGTTGAAATAATAGATTTTACCAAGGTTGAAGGCAGAGATGCGGGGATGGCTCGCTCTAAATATTTAGATAAAGTTTACGAGAAGGTTTTTAATTTTATAAAACGATATCCGTCTGGATGTGAAGACGAACTGGTTAAAGAAAGAGAAGAAAATCGTAAGAAAATATTAGATTATTTTGGCGCAAGTTTGGATGATTGGCAGGATTACTATTGGCACTTAAAACACATATTCCAAGACAAGGATGATTTAGATAACCTTAAAAAATTAGTTCCTCTTACCAAAGATGATATTAAAGCTATTGAGATTGCCATTGAAAATAAAATACCCTTTGGTATTACCCCCTATTATCTTTCTTTGTTCGATTTTTCCCGCAGTGATAGAAAATATGACTATCAGGTAAGATCTCAGGTACTCCCTCCTATGCACTATGTAACTTTAATGAAAGAACATCGCAAAGAAAGGTCATATTACTTTGATTTCATGGGCGAGCATGATACTTCACCGGAAGAATTAATTACCAGAAGATATCCCATGATATCTATTCTAAAACCCTATGATACTTGTCCTCAGATTTGTGTTTACTGTCAAAGGAATTGGGAGATAACCGGACCAATGATGCCTGAAGCAATACCCAACAAGGAATCATTAGACAAGGCTTTAGACTGGTTTGCCAACCATTCTTCCATGAAAGATGTATTGATTACCGGCGGAGACCCCCTGGCTTTGGGTGATGAAAAGATAAAGTATATTATGGATAGATTATGTCAGATGGAACATGTAATTAATATCAGGTGGGGTACTAGAACTCCGGTAACTGTTCCTATGAGGATAACTGATAAATTGGCTAAGCTAATTGGAAGTTATATAAAACCAGGAAAAAGAAATGTTTGTATAGTAACTCATATTGAGAGTTCCTCCGAAGTTACTCCGGAATTGGCTGAGGCAGTGATGAAACTTAGAAAACAGGGTATATATGTGTATAACCAATTAGTTTATACCCTGGAAACCAGTAGAAGATTTCAGAATGTAGCAGCGAGGATAGCGATGAAAAAGGCAGGAGTAGATCCCTATTATACTTTTTACCCTAAAGGAAAAGAAGAACACAAGGATTATCTTGTTCCAGTAGCGCGCTTATGGCAGGAAAGAGAAGAGGAAGCTCGATTATTACCAGGTCAATTTAGAACAGACGAACCGGTTTTTAATGTTCCTCGTTTGGGCAAAAATCATGTAAGGGCGTGGCAAGATAGAGAATTAATAGGATTAAACAAAGAGGGGAGGAGAATATATTTATGGCATCCCTGGGAAAAGGGCATAGCTTCAGTTGAACCATATATATATAAAGATCTCCCCATTTACAAATATCTCCAAGAACTGGCGAAGAGAGGGGAAAATATCGAAGAATACAAGTCAATTTGGTATTACTATTAAACTCCGAAAGAGAATAAGATTTTGACTGCTGTAAGACTTGATATATAAAGAGATCGCCACGCTCCGATAAATTAGAGTTCGCAATCAGACTATGTACCAACGACTATCGACTAGATTAATCGGTAAATTGGCAAATCGGTTAATTGGCCAATTGGAGAATTATTATTTTTTTTAAATTACTATTGATTTTTTTAAAATCTATGTTACTATTTAAAAAGACTAATCCATTAGTCCATTAGTCCAATATTAGATTAAAGATTTATTGATTCAAAGAGGAAGCCTTTTATGAAAATTGAGATTGATAAGAAAAGCGGAATTCCTTTATATCTTCAAATAAAACACCAAATTAAAAAGTTGTTAGAAAGCAGCGATTTGAAAGAAGGCGAACAACTGCCCACCGAAAGAGATTTATCAGAAAGATTGCAAGTTAGCAGAAATACAGTAAGTATGGCCTACAAAGAATTAGTATTGGAGAATACAATACTATCTATACCGGGGAGGGGAACTTTTCCCAATCCGAAATCCTCTAAGTTTACAAAATCTAAAACGGAAAATAATTTATCAAAAATAGAAGAGATTATCGATGTTACCATTAATGAAGCCCTGGAGTTAAATTTTGAGTTAAGCGAATTCAAAAAAATAGTAAATAAGAGAATTGAAGAAAAAGAAAAATTATTAAAAAATATTAACATAGCTTTCATTGAATGCAACCAGGAGCAATTATATTTTTTTTCCAAAGGGATAGAATTAGGAACCGGTATTTCCATAATTCCCATATTAATAGACGAGATCTATAAAGAACCGGATATTTTTAGAGAAAGAATTAAATCTATTGATTTAGTAGTTACCACCTTTTTTCATTATGATGAAGTTAAAAAATTTCTTGCCGACCAAAAACAGAGGGTTCTCGCCATCGCCTTAGATCCTCTAATGGAGACTATGGTAAACATTGCTCATTTATCTTCCAAAGATAAAAACATTGGGCTGGTATGTATCACCGATAAATTTGCCCAGAGAGTTTTTCAATCTATAAAACAGGCAGGAATAAAATTCTCAAGTTTTAAATTTACCCTCTCTCACGATAAAGATGAAATAGAAAAATTTTTGATAAACACAGATATAGTAATAACTTCCCCAGGAAGAAAGAAGGAAGTAAAAAAATTAATTTCTCCCCAAATTCCCCTCATTGAGTTTGTCTATGTTCCCGATAAAGGTTCTATGAGTATGTTAAAATTAGCCATTTTAGATATTAAAAGAGAAGGAGGCATATTAGAAAAGAGATGAAGCAAAAAAAGTTATTTGAAGTTTACCAAAATAATTCAGTAAAAATATCAGTTCGTAGAGAATGGTGTAAATCATGCGGTATCTGTATTGAATTTTGTCCAAAGGATGTATTAGTTCCTGATGATCAAGGAAAGCCTATTCCTGAAAATATTGATGCTTGTATCAAATGCGGTCTTTGTGAATTGAGATGTCCGGATTTTGCTATTACAGTAGGAGGAGTGGAAGAGAAAGATGAATAATCAAAAAAATATAAAATTACTACAGGGAAACGAAGCTTGTGTTGAAGGAGCGCTATTGTCTGGAGTTAAATTTTTTGCCGGTTACCCTATTACCCCCTCTTCGGAGATAGCTGAAGGAATGGCTAAAAAATTACCTAAAATTGGCGGAAAATTTATACAGATGGAGGATGAAATTGCCAGCATGGCAGCGGTAATTGGAGCTTCTATGGCTGGATTAAAATCTCTGACTGCTACTTCAGGTCCCGGAATGTGCTTGAAACAAGAAAATTTAGGTTTTGCTATTATTAACGAAATACCCTGTGTAGTAGTTAATGCTCAAAGAGGAGGACCGAGTACCGGGTTACCAACTAAACCTTCTCAAGGTGATATGATGCAGGCAAGATGGGGAACTCATGGGGATCACCCCATCATAGCTCTTGCTCCTTCCACCGTTAACGAAATACTTACCTTAACTATCAAAGCATTTAATTTTAGTGAAAAATATAGAACTCCGGTTATTTTACTCCTGGACGAAGTAATCGCCCATATGCGGGAAAAGGTAGAAATTCCTGCTCCGGAAGATATTGAAGTAATAAACCGAAAAAAACCTACTGTCCCCCCCGAAGAATACTTACCCTTTAAACCTGATGAAGATGGAGTTCCTCCTATGGCCAACTTTGGAGAAGGATACCGTTATCATATAACCGGTTTGGTTCATAATTATAAAGGTTTACCTACTTCTGACTCCCAAGAAATAGATGCTTTCATCAGGCGTTTACATAATAAGATTGAGAAAAGTATTAAAGATATAATAATTATCGAAAGATATCTTTTAGATGATGCTAAAATTGCTTTAATTGCTTATGGTTCAGTAGCAAGAGCTGCTGAGAGAACGGTAAAATTAGCCCGGGAAGAAGGGTTAAAAGTAGGTTTATTAAAATTATTAACTATTTGGCCTTTCTGTTCAGAAGAAGTAAACAAGCTGGCTCAGCAGGTAGATTTAATTATAGTTCCGGAAATGAATTTAGGCCAAATGGTTTTAGAAGTAGAAAGAGCATCCCGGGGAAAATGCCGGGTTGTACCTTATGGCCGGGTAGACGGTGAATTGATTAATCCTATAGAGATATTAGGGAAGATTCGGGAGGAGATAAAAAAATGAAAACTATAATTGATAATTATATTAGAAAAGAGATGTTTCCCAATATATGGTGCCCTGGTTGTGGTAATGGTATTGTTTTAGGAGCTATTATTAGAGCTATAGACGAACTAAAATGGGATAAAAATGAAATTGTGGCGGTTTCTGGTATAGGTTGTTCCAGTCGAATTACCGGATATGTAGATTTTTGTACCATGAATACTACCCATGGTAGGGCTTTGCCTTTCGCTACCGGCATAAAAATGGCTAAACCTGATTTAAAAGTAATAGTAGTTATGGGAGATGGAGATTGTTCAGCTATCGGAGGGAACCATTTTATCCATGCTGCGCGGCGCAATATCGACTTAACTGCTATAATTATTAATAATATGATATATGGAATGACCGGAGGTCAATATTCACCCCTTACTCCTACCGGCAAATTTGGTTCTACTGCACCTTATGGAAACATTGATCAAACTTTTGATTTGGCTGAACTGGCTACTGCAGCAGGTGCAAGTTACGTGGCTCGAGGAACGGTTTATAATGCTCGACAGTCGTCTTCTTTAATAAAAAAGGCTTTAGATAAAAAAGGATTCTCAGTAGTAGAAATAATATCTGATTGCCCCATATCTTATGGTAAAATGAATAAAATGAAATCGCCGGTTGATATGTTAAAATGGATAAAAGATATAACTGTTTCCAAAAAAGTATGGGAGGCACTTTCCGAAGAAGAAAAGGAAGGTAAATTGGTTACAGGTGAATTTGTAAATATAGATAGAATGGATTATTCCGAAAAATACAAAGGAATTATCAAAAAAGCTCAGGAGATGGGAGGTAATAAACAATGAAAGAAAGACTTGAAATATGTTTAAGCGGTTCCGGAGGACAGGGATTAATTTTAGCCGGTATAATTTTAGCCGAAGCGGCTGGTATATATGATGGAAAAGAAGCGGTTCAAAGCCAGTCTTACGGGCCGGAAGCCCGAGGAGGAGCCAGTAGGTCAGAAGTGGTTATAAGTAATAATACGATAGACTATCCTAAAGTAATGAAAACGGATATTCTTTTAGCTCTAACTCAGACTGCTTGTGATAAGTATGTCAAAAATTTAAATGAAGACGGTATCTTGCTTGCTGATTCTACAATAGTAACTGAAGTTCCAAATATCTCAAATAAAACATATTTATTTCCCATTACCGAAACAGCTCAAAAAAAATTTGGAACAAAATTAGTTACCAATATTATTTCATTAGGAATAATTGTAGGGTTAACTAAAGTGGTTTCCCAAGAAGCTATTCAAAAGGCAGTGTGTTCCAGGGTTCCAGTTAAGGCAAAGGAAGTAAACGAAAAAGCATTGCTCCTGGGGTTTAATATTGCTAAAGATTTAAGAACAAAAAAATAGGAAATCAAGTAATAAAAAAAATAAAAATATGCGAAAAGGAGATTAAGGATAAAATGAAAGTTTTAGTGGTAAATAGCGGCAGCTCATCCATAAAATATCAGTTATTCGACATGACCGATGAGTCGGTACTGGCCAAAGGCTTGGTGGAGAGGATTGGAATTTCTGATTCAATTATTAATCATTATCCTTCTGACGGGGAACCGGTTGTAACCCATCAGGATATTCCTTCCATAACTTTTGAATTAAATTTTTTTTCATTTTTATTTTTACCCACTTTCAAAAATAATTTGCATTTTGCTCTCCACTATTTCCAGCACTTCTTCTTTCTGTCCATTTTCTTTTAACAATAATTCTTTTATAGAAGAGGAAAGTTCTGTTCTTATTTTCTCATCTTTAATCTTTCTCAAATTTATCTTAACATTTAATATGGCACTTTCTAACGCTGCTTCAGCCATTAAGACCGCAACCCCGGCATCACTTATTACATTAATATTACCTTTCTCTGCGGCCTCCTGGGAAAGAATCATGATATCCAAACATTTATAAGCTACCCTAAGAGGAATTTTTGCCGCTTCTATCAGTGCTTCTTGTATCTTCTCCGTCCTCATCTTTTTTTCATCCTCAGTTTCCCTGGGCATTTTGTAAGTAGCCATAAAATTATTAAATACTTTAACATCCTCTTCTATCAACTGACTTAATTCATAACGTAATTTTTCCGAAGAGCCTATAATTTTTTTAATATCTTCTTCTACATCTTCATATTTTTTCTTGCCTATAGTTAAATTACCGACCATTGAAATTAAAGCTGCCCCCAGTGCACCGGTTAATGCAGCTACACTTCCTCCACCGGGAGTTGGTGAATTAGAAGCTAACCCATCTAAAAAATTACTGACTTTTTTATCGATTAGCATAGATATCCTCCACTTAGTTTATTTTAATATTATTTTTACTGAAAACACTTATTATACTTTATGTATATTATTTAGTAAAATTTAAAATTAAAAGCGAAAAACGCAAAACTATAACTCAAAACCTAAAACTAACTCGGAGCGGAAAATATTTAAAACAGTAATAAGTAAAAGGTTACTAGTTGCAAGTTAAAAAAGGGGTATATAATATTCAGCGAACTAAGTAGTTAATTATCTGCTCGGTTAATTAGTTCATTGGTTGAATAATAGTGTATGAATTAACCAGGTAACGAGTCAATTACCCAACTAATACTACACGCTATACATACGCTACACGCTCTACGCTGTACTATACACGATATACGTTTTATTTTATTAAATCAGGATTTTCGCTTTTTATATAATCTACTAATTTATTTAAATCGATGGTATCAATTAACACCTTTCTTCCCTTCCATCCCCTCATAAAATATACCAAAGATTTTTCTGCACCCTCTTTAGTCTCTACAGAGTCCATTTCTTTAAAATTAAGTCTATCTTTTCTTTTCATTAAAAACAAAGTCGTAGTAGTTATCAATATCCCTTTCTTATCAATAATTATTTCCGTTTTATTAGACACAACTAATATAAAGAAGAAACCTAAAACTAATAAAATGGTTTGATGACTGATAATTCCCCATATTATTATAATAATTCCCACCAATAAAGAAGAATATTCCAACCACTTCTTGGTTTCCTTAGGATTATAAGTTTTAATCATTTTCCTCTCCTTTAAGCCAAGTTAATATCTTGGTTTGTCAGTTAGCCAGTTTTCCTGTTAACCAGTTAAGTAATTAAAAAAAATAAAAGATGGTAAGAGGGAATCAACCCACATCAGTAACAGCTCAAGAACCATCATTTGCTACTTGCGGATGAATCTTCCCTACACTAGCTATATAATTTAATCTTTTTTCCCGCTCTTTAAATAGGCTTCGATAAAGTAATTTATTTCGCCATCCATAATTGCCTGTAGATTTCCACTTTCCACTTCTGTTCGGTGGTCTTTCACCATCTGATAGGGGTGAAATACATAAGAACGTATCTGGCTTCCCCAGGCAATGTCTTTCTTTTTCCCTCTAACCTCTTTTAAATCTTTTTCCTTTTCTTGCTGGTAATGTTCAAACAATCTTGCTCGTAAAATATTCATTGCAGTCATTTTGTTACTGTATTGAGATCTTTCATTTTGACATTGTACTACAATATTGGTAGGTAAATGGGTTATTCTTACTGCAGAATCAGTGGTGTTAACGTGCTGACCCCCTGCTCCTGTGGCTCGATAAGTATCTATTCTTAAATCTGATTCCTTAATCTCAATCTCTATTTCTTGATCAATTTCAGGGATAACCTCCACCGAGGCAAAAGAAGTGTGTCTTCTTTTGTTGGCATCAAAGGGAGAAATTCTAACCAGACGATGTATTCCTTTTTCTGCTTTTAAATATCCGAAAGTGTGGATTCCGCTAATAGTGAAAGTAACATTCTTTATCCCGGCTTCCTCTCCAGACGAGATCTCTATTATCTTGGCAATATACTTATTTTTCTCTGCCCATCTCAGATACATCCTCAACAACATTTCGGCCCAATCCTGAGATTCTGTTCCACCGGCACCCGGTCGAATAGTAATTATGGCATTATTGGCATCATATTTACCAGCAAGCAAAACAATTAATTCTTTTTTTTCAATATCTTTTTCTAAAACCTTTGCTTTTTGATCTATCTCTTCCCAAATTTCTTTTCTGTCTTCTTCCAGATTAAGCTCCAAGAGTATTGCTAATTCTTCCAAGTTATCCTTTAACTCATTAAATTCGCCTATAGTGTCTTTTAATTCCTTAACTCTTTTTGTAACTTTCTGAGCTTTTTCCTGATTAGACCAGAAAAATTCTTGGGACATTTCTTTTTCTAATTTTTTTACTTCTTCCTCTTTTGTAGATAAGTCAAAGATAAGTCCCCATTTCGTCAATTTTTTTACGAAATTGCTCCAACTTATTTTGTAATTCTTCTATCATTATATCCACCTTTCTTTCTATTTCCTACTTCCTTTGATTTTCGTTTTACAACCCTGGTAATATTATTCTCACTTTTACCTAAAATAAAATTAGATTACTTCGCCTTTAAAATTCTAATAAATAATTTAATTTGTAATTCTTCTATTAAGCAAAATAATCGTAAAAAGATTTTTATCTAATTGTATTATACATTTTTTCCACAACAATGTTTGTACTTTAATCCACTACCGCAAGGGCAAGGGTCATTTCTCCCTATCTTTTTCTTCTTTTGCCCTTCCTCCTCTCCTAATCCTTCCCTTTTAACAAAAGGTGATTTTTTTGTTTGATTGCTAACTATGGGAGCAGGTGTTTCTCTTCTTACCTGGCGAACCCCTTGAGACTCTTCTTTTTTAAGCCTGACTTTACAAATAAATTTTACTACTTCTTCTTTCATACCGTTGATCATTTCTTGAAACATATTGTGGGCTTCAAAATGATATTCCATTAAAGGGTCTTTCTGTCCATAAGCTCTTAAACCTATACCCTGTTTTAATTCATCTAAACGTCGTAGATTGTCTTTCCATTCCCGATCTACCACCCGAAGAACAATCATCGTTTCAATCTGTCTCATCAAAGGCGGTGTAAATTCTTTTTCCCGTAATTCATATATCTCAAAAGCTTTTTCTGTTAAAATGTCCTGTAATTTTGGGATAGATAGCTTGGGAATTTCTTCCTCGGGAATAACCAGTGAAATAGAGAAAATTTGGTTAATATGATCTTTAAGCCCTGACCAATCCCATTCTTCAGGATAAATTTCTTTATTGGTATAACTCTTCAAGATATCCTCTATAGTGTCTTTTACCATTTCTAAAACATGCTCTTTAACATCTCTACTCTCTAATACCATCCTCCGTTGTTCATAGATTACCTTCCTCTGGTATTCCATTTCATTATCAAAATCTAAAAGCTGTTTTCTTATCTCAAAATTTCTTCCCTCTACTTTTTTCTGAGCACTCTCTATCGATTTGCTAACTAAAGGATGTTCAATAGGAATATCTTCCTCCATGCCTAACTTTTCCATAATTCCAGAAATCCGATCAGATCCAAAGAGCCGCATGAGATCATCTTCTAAAGAAAGAAAGAAGCGGGATGAACCGGGGTCACCCTGTCTTCCCGATCTACCTCTTAACTGGTTATCTATACGCCTGCTTTCATGTCTTTCCGTTCCAACTACATGCAAACCCCCTAATTTAGCTATCCCTTCACCCAGGACAATATCAGTTCCTCGTCCAGCCATATTAGTCGAAATAGTTACATTTTTACCCTGGCCTGCTTGAGTTATTATCTCTGCTTCTCTCTCGTGATTTTTTGCATTTAAGACATTGTGTCCAACATTCTCTTTCTTTAACAATCTACTCAGTGTTTCTGATTTATCGATTGATACCGTCCCAACCAATATAGGCCTTCCCATCTTATGAACTTCAATTATCTCTTTAATAACTGCTTTAAACTTTTCTTTTTCAGTCCTATAAATAACATCTGCATAATTATTCCTGATTAATTCTTTATTAGGAGGAATAACCACTACCGGGAGGTTATAGATATGGATAAACTCTTCTTCTTCAGTCTTGGCAGTACCGGTCATACCACTAAGTTTTTTGTATAATCTAAAATAATTCTGGAAAGTTATAGTAGCCAAAGTCTGATTTTCGCGAGCAATTACTACCCCTTCTTTTGCTTCAATAGCCTGATGAAGACCATCACTGTATCGTCTCCCGAACATTAATCTCCCGGTAAATTCATCTACAATAATCACTTCCCCATCTTTTACTATATAATCAACATCTTTTTTAAACAATCTTTGTGCTTTTAGGGCTTGGATAATATGATGTTGGACACTCATATTTTTCTCATCATAAAGATTCTTTATCTGCAGCAATCCTTCGATACGGGTAACTCCTTCTTCGGTTATAGTAATTGTCTTCTCTTTTTCATATACTTTGTAATTTACCTCTTCCTGTAAGCGGGTAGCAATTCTATTTACTTGTTGGTATATTTTAGTCGATTCATCGGTAGGACCGGAAATAATTAAAGGAGTCCTGGCTTCATCAATTAAAATGCTGTCCACTTCGTCAACAATAACAAAATCATAACCCCTCTGAACTACATCTTCCAAACGAATTGCCATATTGTCTCTTAAATAATCAAAACCAAATTCATTATTGGTCCCATAGGTTATATCTGCTTCATAGGCTTTTTTCCGCTCACCGATTGCCATATCATGCTGAATTAAGCCTACTTCTAATCCTAAAAACTCATAAATTTCTCCCATCCAATATCTATCTCTTTTAGCCAGGTAATCATTTACGGTAACAACGTGCACGCTGTTACCGTCCAAAGCATTTAAATATGCCGGCATAGTAGCCACTAAAGTTTTACCTTCTCCGGTAGCCATCTCGGCTATCTTGCCCTGATGTAAAACAATCCCTCCAATAAGTTGAACATCAAAAGGCCTCATCTTAGTAACTCGTTTAGCTGCTTCCCGAACGACTGCGAAAACTTCAGGGAGAATATCATCCAGAGTTTCCCCATTGTTTAGTCTCTTTCTAAATTTAGGGGTTTTGTTTTTTAATTCCTCATCATTTAATTTTGAAATATCTGTTTCATAGCTATTTATCTTTTCTACAATAGGCTGCAACCTTTTTAATTCCTTTTCATTAAGGTCACCAAATATCTTTTTTGTCCAATCAAACATAATTATCTTTTCCTTTTCATTCTACTATTTGAAATTTTGTTTTTACTTTATGAATTATCAACTTATGATTGCTATTAGTTAGTTGGTTACTTAGTTAACTGGTTAATTAGTTAAAAAACAAAAGATACAATTAAAAAAATAGAAATATCATTGTAATTTAACCAAATAACCAACTAACTAATTCCTAACTCGATACTAACTAGGTTTCCAGGTTCAGTTCTTTATCTTCTGAATTCTGGCTCCTGTCTTTCGGATTCTGCTCTTTTTTCACCATTGCATTTTGAATTAAGCTAAACACCCCATAAAACAATAAAAAATCTCCCGCACTTATCACTGAAGGGTCAGGGAAAGGGGGAGACAAGGGTATAACATCGGCTAAAAATTTAAATAAGGTTTTTTCAGTTATCAGAGTATTTGTAACATGACTACCTTCTTTCAATATTAGAGCAATATCATTTAATCCTGCTTTATATAAACTGCCCAACAATATCGGCATACGGCCGCCATTAGCTACGATAACCATAAAATTAAAGGCTATTCCCAGGGCGATAATTTTCATTCCTTTTAATTTTTCATTATACCAGACTGCTATTAGAAGAACAACATAAGAGAAAGCTAGGGCATAAGAACTATAATTAAGAACAAACCCTATTTTTCTTGATCCTAAAAAGATCAATCCAGCCTGAATTAGAAAGGCTAATACTATTAATTCTATTCTTTTTAACGAAATCTGACTCAAACTGCTTAACTTACCATTACGAAGCAGTCCTATTATAATAGAAATAATTATAATATAGAGATATAACATTTATTCTTCTCTTTCTCTATCAAGAACCGAAATAAGAACTTTAACTATTTCAGGGTCAAACTGTTTGCCGGCTTGGTCCTTTAGTTCCTTTAATATCTTATCCTTACTTAATTTTTTTCTATAAGGACGGTCAGAGCCCATGGCATCATAAGCATCGGCTACGGCAATTATTCGAGATAATAGAGGTATATCTTTTTCTTTTAATCCATCCGGATAACCAGCACCATTATATTTTTCATGATGGTGATAGATTGCTTCATATGAATTCTTTAAAAAATCCACCGGTTCTACAATCTTAGCTCCCATAACTGGATGTTCTTTTATTTTATCAAACTCTTTATCAGTTAAACTACTATTCTTTCCTAAGATGTTATCCGTTATGCCAATCTTTCCTATATCATGAAGTAAAGCAGTATATTCTATATTCTCAATATCCTTATCGGTTAAATTTAATTCTTGAGCTAAAGCTACAGAGGTTTCCGCCACTCTTTCTGAATGACCTTTAGTATGGGGGTCTTTGGCATCAATGGCTGCTGCTAAAGCACGAATGGTATCCAGGTATACTTTACGCATTTTAGTATATAATTCAAAAGAACGGCGAGCTAAAAATAAAGGGAAGAAAAATAGAATAATTCCCCAAACTCCTATATTTGTATAGACTAACGCCATTATAAATCCTATGGGAACTAAAGCTATATAGGTAGCAAGTGTACCTCTAATTTGTTTTTTCCAAACAGATAATATGGACACCTCTTCAGAAAGAGAAATTACTACCATAAATAAATTGGAATTAATCAAAAAATAAATAATAGCACAAATTGCTGCCGGAATTATATAATTACTTATATTAACTAGGCCAACTACTCCTCCTAATCCTTGGTATACCATACCTGCTATCCCAGCGGATAATGCATACTGAGAAGCATTAAAAAGAATTTTATACCAAACAGTTCTTCTAGTTATCGCATCTGCTATTATTTCTCCTAAAAAAGTAACAAGTAATGCCCATGCTGGGCCATAGACTAAAATCACTACAAAATCTACGGGAAAACCAATAGTAACTCTCCCACCTACGGGCAAATCAACTGGCATAAATTCCGTAATGGTGGATAAAACAATAAAAAAAGTTAATACCAACCACATATCAGAAGTCAAGGACAAAGAAGGCACTAAATATATAAAAAGAGCAACAGCTAACCCTACTACTACTCCGATGTAAACTTTTAATTTTAATGGCAAGCTATAATCTCCCCCTAAAAGATTGATAAAATTAGGTCGGTGAACCTTTTTTATTTAACCTACTGTTACCATTTATATTTAGCGCCACCAGCTAATAGCAAAGCCATGACACTAATTAATAAGCTTAGTAATTTTGCCCTATTAATCTTCATCTTTAGCACCTCCACGGTTTGTATTTGTTTTCAAACAATTAAAACCGCTTCGCTTCGCTCAAGAAACTACTACATCTTTTATTATATTATTAGTTCAAAATAAAGGCCTCACCGACCTAAAATTCTATTTAATTTTCTTTTAATAAAACTCTACGGTTAGCGGCTTTCAGGATTGATTTTACTACTGCTTCATTGAGATCATCTTTAATCACCGTAGAACCCACTAGATTTTCCTTTCTTTTTGAATTTATTAGATTAATAGACACTACCATTATTTCTTTACTCTCCAACTTAATCTTTTTTATTTCATCTACCTGAAAGAAAATTGAACCCTCTAAATAAGAACTTATCCCCTCTAAGGCAGCCTTAGCCACTAAATATTCCTGATTTTCGTTCCAATTTTTTCCGGATACTTTACCTTCATACATTTTTCCGTTACTTTCTAATTTTACACAAACTTCAAACTGATTACCAATAGTTCCCACTTTAATATCAGAGAATTTAAGTCTTAAAGAAGATTCTAATTCTTCTTCCTCTATTTGCTCATCTTTTATTTCTTTATCCTTTACTTGTGCTATACTAATTTTCCTATAATCTACTTGAATATTATATTTAGCTAACAAAAACGATTCAATATCCCGGGTAATTCCTTTGGGGTTGGAAGAATCTTTAGTAATTATATGAATTTCTTTTATATCCCCATCTTCTGATAATACTATTTTTGCAAATAGAATATCGCTTAGATCTTTTAACGATTTTTCTATGTCCCCTACTTCGTAATTAAAACGCCGGGGAATTATAAAATTACGAAATGTATTTAATTTATTTTTCTCCATAGATTCCTCCTTAAAATTCCGGCTCAATCAGCCCGAAATTCCCATCTTTTCTTTTATACAGAACATTAACCTTATTGGTATTATCATTTGCAAAAACAAAAAAAATGTGTCCCAATAAATCCATTTGCATTGCCGCTTCTTCTACTGACATCGGTTTAATAGCAAATCTTTTAGTCTTTACAATTTTGGCAATCTTATCCGGCTCGCTATCTTCAACATCAATCTCTTTGTTAGCTAATACTATTTTTTCTGTGCCGGGGTGAGGTTTCTGAAAATATTTTTCTTTATATTTCTTTATCTGTCTTTCTAATTTATCTGCCACTTTATCTATGGAAGTATACATATCATCTGTTTCTTCTTCTGCTCTAATCAAAGCCCTATTGGTTTGTAAAGTCACTTCGACAATCTGTCTGCTCTTCTCTACACTTAAAGTTACTATTACTTCTAGGATGTGATCAAAATGTCTCTCGATCTTGCTTAATTTTTTTTCAATATAATTACGTATCGCATCTGTCACTTCAATATGTTTCCCTTTGAAAATAATTCTCATACATTTTTCCTCCTTAGTAATAGTTTATTTTACTTAATATATATATTCTCTGTTTAAACAAAAAACCCTTTTTTATTTTAAATTTTTTTTAAATATTTTTAATTTAATTTTCCCCTTTAACTTCTAATTGTTTTCCCTTCATTAATTATTTAAATATTTTATCCGCCTTTCCTTAGACTGACCTGGTCTTTGCCCCCACACTCGCCTGCTGAGAGGTTTGCTCAAGAACTTTATCCTTCACTACTACTCTTCTCTTATTGTTCTAACCTGTTAGGGTTAAGGCAGGACTTACTCCAAAGCCGCACCATGCTCAGTAACCAAAGTTACCTTACGTGGGTCGTTTCGCCTGCGACTGGCTTCGACTTTCAACCACAGCCCTAAGGAGAGGCGGCATATGAGCTTTATACGGTACGGGATAAAGTTAAAACCAATATATTCTTAGCTCGAGCTTTCATTAACTCTTTAGCACATTCTTCTACAGTAGCCCCGGTAGTAAACACATCATCCAAAATTAGAACATTTTTCCCTTTAATTTCTTCTGGTTTCTCTACCGAAAAAGCTCTAAGAATATTTTTCTCCCTTTCTTTCCTGGATAAATTAACCTGAAAAGGGGTTAACTTTTTCTTTATTAAAACACTTTCTCCAACCGGAACAGAAAAATAATCTCCTATAACTTTACCCAGTAAAACACTCTGATTAAATCCTCTTTTATTTAAATCATTCTTATGTAAAGGAACGGGGATAATTAAGTCAAATTTATTTTCAAATTCATTATTTTTTAACAAATAATCCACCATTAACTTTCCTAATGGCTTAGCCAACTTTTTCTCTCCGTAGTATTTAAAGAGATGAATGCATTTTTTTAATACTTTATCGTATATTCCCATAGAACGAGAGAACTCAAAGGAATATTTTTTTATTTTACAGTCAAGGCATAAGATTTCTCTGTTTTGTTTAAAAAAATCTGTAGGTATTAAAGGTTTTCCGCACTTTACGCAATAAGGTCTTTCGATTAACTCAATGGTTTTAAAACAATCCTCACAAATTGAATATCCTTTAGATTCTCGTATAGGCTTTTCACATACCTTACAATCTAAGGGAAAAACAAAATTAAGCAACCCTTCTTTTATATATTCTATCATACTTTGATTATTCATACTAACCTTTATTTATTCGTATTGCGTATATCGTATTGCGTATCGCGTATATTAGCGTAGAGCGTGCAGCGTTTAGCGTAGAGAAACAGTATATAGTATTGAGTATCGAGTATATAGCCAAGGAAAAAATACAAGTGGTTTGATGAATCGAGCTCTCTAAAAACTATATGTTACATGCTGATATCACAATACGCTACACAAGACACGAAAAAAAGCTTTGAGTTTTAAGTTATTGTTTTTCGCTTTTCGCTGTATGCTATATAATGATAACTAAAAATTGTATTTAAAATTAAGGACTAATATATCTTGTATTTTACTTACACTTATTTACCCGACCTACACGCTAAACACTACCCGTTATTATGCTATTCACTATTTACATATCACTCATCACTTATCACTGCATTTTTTACGCGATACTCGATACGCAATACGCGATACGAGCTAGGTTCCCATCTGCCAGGAAGAAAGATATCTTTCTTGTTCCTCGGTAAGTCTATCAATCTTTATTCCCATCGATTCTAATTTTAATCTGGCAATCTCCTTATCAATAACCTCGGGAACGCAATAAACTTTTTTCTGCAAATTTTCCCCTTCTTTTACCAAATATTCAGCGGATAAAGCCTGATTGGCAAAACTCATATCCATCACGCTTGCCGGATGTCCTTCGGCAGCAGACAAATTCAACAGTCTTCCTTCTGCTAAAAGATTTATTTTCTTCCCATGTTTTAAAGTATATTCCTCTATATATTCTCTGATGTTTTTTCTACCTACTGCCAAACTTTTTAAAGCCTCTGTGTTAATCTCTACATTAAAATGCCCCGAATTAGCCAAAATTGCCCCATCCTTCATTAAAGGGAATTCTTCTGCTGATATTACATTTATATCACCAGTTAAGGTTATAAAAATATCTCCGATTTTGGCTGCCTCTTTTATGGGCATAACCCGATAACCGTCCATTACTGCTTCCAAAGCTTTCATGGGATCGACTTCGGTAATTACCACCTGAGCGCCCATACCATTAGCTCTTTTCGCCAAACCTCGAGCACACCAGCCATAACCACAAATTACAAATATTTTACCGGCAATTAGAATATTGGTCGCTCTCAACAAGCCATCGATGGTGCTCTGTCCGGTACCATATCTATTATCGAAGAGATATTTAGTTTGTGCATCGTTTACCGCAATAATCGGAAACTTTAAAGCTTCATCTTTTTCCATGCTTCTTAATCGGATAACTCCGGTAGTGGTTTCCTCAGTACCAGCAATGACATCTTTAATTAGTTCTTTCTTTTGAGAATGAATAGTGGAAACCAGATCAGCTCCATCATCCATAGTGATATTAGGCTTAGAACTTAGCACTTTTTCAATATGTTGATAATAAGTATCTGTGTCCTCTCCTTTGATAGCAAATACTGGAATTCTAAAATCTTTAACCAGAGAGGCCGCTACATCATCTTGAGTACTTAAAGGATTGGAAGCACATAAATATACTTCCGCACCCCCTTCTTTCAAGGTTATTGCCAAATTAGCTGTCTCGGTAGTCACATGAAGACAAGCAGATATTCTAATACCCTTTAGAGGTTTTTCGTTACTAAATCTTTTTCTTATACTTAAAAGAACTAGCATCTGTTTTTCAGCCCATTCAATTTTATCTCTCCCTTTTTCAGCCAAATTAATATCTTTTATTCCATAATTCATTCTTCGTACCCCCTTCTTTTAATTAGTATTTAGTGAATAGTGATTAGTATTTAGTTAATAAAATACAGTAATGAGTGATGTGAAATAAGTAATGGTTTAATATTTTCAAGTCTATAAAAACTAAAAAACAAGAACTAAAGATTGTATTTAATGCTAACGACTAATTTAATTGGTTAATTTTTTATATATGGATTTGTCCTTCTCTCCTCACCTATAGTCGAATCCGGGCCATGACCGGGATAAATTATCTTATCATCACTTAAAAGCAATAATTTCCCCTTGATTGATTTTATTAAATCTTGGTAAGAACCACCGGGCAGGTCGGTTCGGCCAATACCACCGGAAAATAAAGTATCACCCGTAAAGACAATATTATTTAAAACAAGAGAAATTCCCCCCGGTGTGTGACCCGGTGTGTGAATTACTGTTAAATATAATCTGCCTAAAGATATCTCGTCTCCCTCTTCTAAAAGCTTATCTGCGGGAGGTGAGCATATTTCTTTACCCATAGAGGAAGAAAAATTTTTATTGGCATCAACTAACATATCAGCATCTAAGCTATGGATTAATAATAAGGCTTCGGTCTTTGCTTTAAGCAAATTATTACCGGCAATATGATCAATATGCCCATGGGTATTTATAACATATTTTAAATCAAAATTATTTTTTTGTAAAAGGTCTAAAATTAAATCTACCTCATCTTCTCCTCCCGGGTCAATTACTGCTGCCTTTTTAGTTATTTTACAACTAATTAAATAACAATTAGTTTCTAATACTCCTACTACCAATCTTTTTAGAAACATTTCTTCTATAATCCTTTCGTTTAATAGACTCCTCTATGAATAATTCAAATTATTAAACAGTTTTTACCTTCTCGGATAGAGAAATCCATTATTGGAAATCTTCTAAAAGAGATTGCATCACTTTGTTTATTTTTTTTAGAATCTGAGGATAATTAGTAATAATTCCATCTACGCCATATAAAATAAATCGTACCATATCTATATCTCTATCGACCGTCCATACATACACTGTTTTATCAAGCCGATGCAAACAAGAAATAAGTTTTTCTTTGCACAAAAAGGCATATGGGTTTAACCCATCCAGTCCATTAATATATCTTTCGGGATTTATCCATTTAGCATACAGTCCATTTGCTTTAAGCTCAGGATATCTCTTTTTTAGCAAGATTGCCGTATCTCTATCAAAAGAAGAAAAAAGAATATTGTTATATCCGAAACTCTTTGTCTCTTTTACTAATTTATCTACAATACCCGGATAAACCTTTTCCCCTCCCTTAATTTCTATATTTACAGAAAGTTTTCCTTTTAATATTTTAAGTACATCTCTAAGTAAAGGTATCTGTTCATTGTGATACTCCCTCACCTTGTCTTTTTCTAAGTCAAGCATGTCCCTCTTTTTAATTTTTAACTGTCTGAAACAAACCTTCTTTCCATCATTTCTTGGGGAAAAAAGCTTTCTAACTTCACCAAACCGTTTGTCATCCCAATGCAAATAAAAGCTAATTTTTTTCTTAGTCAATTGCTCATAAACATTCAGGTAAAATGTATCGGCCTGAATTTTTCTTAATTCTAAAAAATACTTCTTCTCTTCCGGTAATTTTTCCAAAATTTTTTCTTGATTTTTAGTAAACAACTCAGAAATATCGTATTTTTTTAATTCCTCAAAAGTAAACTGCTTAATAGGAATTTTTAGTCCGCTCAGCCTTTTTAAATCCATATCATGAATTACGGCTAACTTCCCATCTTTAGTAAGGTGCACATCCAATTCTATTCCATCTATTCCTAACTCAACTGCTTTTTTAAAACCAGAAAGGCTGTTTTCAGGAGCAATTCCTTTTGCTCCTCTATGTCCAATAATAAGAGGTAATTTCATTATAATTTCTCCCTAAAAAGGTTGATGTATTTCTAAATTAACTTTTCGCTATCCAAAAGAATGGTAACCGGGCCATCATTGTAAATTTTCACCAACATCATGGCTTGAAATTCTCCGGTTTCAATTTTAAGACCATAATTTTTTATAGATTTTACAAAATAATCATATAATTTTACTGCTTTATCAGGAAGAGCCGCAGAAATAAAACTCGGGCGCCTTCCTTTTTTACAATCCCCGTATAAAGTAAATTGAGATATGACCAAAATCTGGCCATTTATATCTTTCACGGAAAGATTCATCTTTCCCTCTTTATCTTCAAATATACGTAAATTCACTATTTTTTCAGCCAGGTATTCTGCATCCTTTTCAGTATCGTTCTGGCCCACTCCTAAAAGGATTACCAGGCCCTTTTCTATTTTCCCTATTTCCTTTTCTTCAATCTCTACTGATCCTTTTTTTACTCTCTGTACTACTGCTCTCATTATTTGTCCCTCGGATAAAAGATTTTTCTTTATACTTTATTAATTAAAAAGTTATTACTCTCTTTACGGTTAATACGCTTTTTATTTTTTTTATTTTCCTTATTATTTCTTGAAGTTGATCAATATTGTTGATAGAAAGTGTTACATCTATATAAGCAATATTATTTTTATCAGTTATGGCATTTATGGCACTGACTGTAATTTTAAGGCTGGAAAAAATTAACAAAATATCGGAGACTAAATTTGGGCGATCATCAGCAACTATTTTTACTTTTAGCGGATAAAACAGCTCTTCTGTCTTTATCCATTCTACTTTGACCAACCGATCTTTTTCAGCAGAAATAAAATCTACATTAGAACAGTTTACCTTATGTATGGATACGCCTCTCCCCCTGGTAATATAACCAATTATTTTATCACCGGGAACGGGATTACAACATCGAGAAAATCTTATCATCATATCATTGATTCCTTGAACTCTTATTCCTTGATCGATTCTTTTTTTTGGTTTAACCAAGGGAATAATTGGAAAGATTCTTTCTTGGGGGATTATTTTAGATAAAACCTGATAAGCGGTTAATTTACCGTACCCAATATTTTCAAACATTGATTCTGGTTCGGTAAAACCTAATTCAATACTCACTTCTTTTAACTTTTTAGTAAGCTCAAGAGAGGATTCAATCTTGTATTTTTCCATCTCTTTTTCAAAATATTCTTTCCCTTTTTGAATATTCTCTTCCCGCATCTCCTTTTTAAACCAGATTCTAATCCTATTTTTTGCCCCTGATGTCTTGGCTATTTTTAGCCAATCTCTACTGGGCCCCCGGCTTGATTTAGAAGTTAATATCTCTACAATATCTCCGCTCTTCAATTTAAAATCTAAAGGGACTATCTTTTTGTTAGCTTTAGCCCCCACACATCTATGACCTACATCTGTATGAATAAGATAGGCAAAGTCTATAGGGGTGGAGCCTGAAGGCAATATCTTTACATCACCCTTGGGAGTAAAAGTAAAAACTTCATCCTGAAAAAGGCCTATTTTTAAGTTTTCCATAAATTCTTTAGGATCTTTCAAATCTTTTTGCCATTCCAATATCTGCCTCAACCAGGAAAGTCTCTCTTCTAATTTCTTATCCTTTTTTAAATCAACTTTTTCCTTATATTTCCAATGAGCAGCTATTCCATATTCAGCAGTTTTATGCATCTCCCCGGTGCGAATTTGTATTTCTAAAGGCTCACCCTTAGGGGTAATTACTGTAGTATGCAAAGACTGATACATGTTTGATTTAGGCATAGCAATATAGTCTTTAAATCTACCAGGCATGGGTTTCCAAATTGAATGTAATAACCCCAAAACCGCATAACAATCCCTGACAGAGTTGCAAATTACCCTAATTGCAATTAAATCATATATCTGGAAAAAATCTTTTCCTCCTTTTTCCATCTTTTTATAAATGCTATAAATATTTTTCGGGCGACCTTGAATTTCCGCCTCTATTTTTACTTTTTCTATCTCTTCTTTTATAATCTCCTTAATTGATTCGACATAATTTTCTCTTTCCAGGCGATTTTTTGCAATTCTGTTAACTACCTCTCTATATTTTATTGGCTCTAAATAACGTAGAGAAAGGTCTTCTAGCTCCCACCGAACCCTGGAAATACCTAACCTATTGGCGATAGGTACGTAAATTTCCAGTGTTTCCTGAGCTATTTTTACTCTCTTGTGGGGTGGTACATATTGTAGGGTTCTCATGTTATTCAAGCGGTCTGCCAATTTTATTAAAATAACTCTTACATCTTCTGCCATAGCCAAAAACATTTTACGAAAATTTTCAGCTTGCTGCTCTTCTCGCGTTTTAAAAGAAATTTTACTTAATTTGGTAACACCGTTAACCAACATTGCTATTTCTTCGCCAAACTCTTCTTCAATGGAAGATAATGAGGTATCGGTATCTTCTATTATGTCATGCAAAATTCCCGCTGCAATAGTAATTACATCAAGCTCCAAATTAGCTAATATTTTAGCTACTTCTAAAAGATGTGAGGTGTAAGGTGCTCCGGAATACCTCTTTTGTTTCTGATGGGCTTTTGCAGAATATCTATAGGCTTTTTTTACCAAGCCCAAATCAGCTTGAGGAGCATATTGTGGTATTTTTTTTAAAATATATCTTATTAAAGTTAATTGAGAAATAACCCCACCTTCTTTGCTCGAAGTGTAGTTACCTGGTTAGGTAGTTTATTAGTTATCCGGTTTACTGATTAGCAAGTTTGCCAGTTAAAACACAGGTTAAAAGTTGCAGGTTTCGAGTTTCCAGAAAGCACGTAGAGGTATATTGTATACTCCAAAACTGAAAACTCATAACCAACAACAGATTGATTTTATCTAAAAACGAAAAACTATAAACAAAAAACCAATTTTCTCTCTTGAATTTGTTTTCTTAACCAGCTAACCAAATATGCTATACACTAACTATATTGTACCAGAGAAAAAACATCATATCCTTCTAATTTCTCCCGAGGATTTAAAAATTCAAGTTCAATTATAAAGGAAGCACCTATAACCCTTCCTCCTAATTTTTCAATTAGTTCAAATACTGCAACAGTGGTACCACCTGTAGCAAGAAGGTCATCAATAACCATAATCTTATCTCCGCTATCTACAGCGTCTTTATGCATTTCCAAAATACCTTCCCCATATTCTAATTCGTAAGATACCTTCTCCACCTCACTGGGTAGTTTTTCTGGCTTTCTAACAGGCAAAAATCCGATCCCTAATTGATAAGCCACTGGAGCACCGATAATAAAACCACGAGCTTCTATTCCTACAATATAATCAATTTGGTATTTACTGCAATGCTTAGTTATCTCATCAATACTGTATTTAAATGCTTCTTTATCTTTCAATAGGGTAGTAATATCTTTAAATTGAATACCTTTTACTGGAAAATCCGGAATATTTCTAATTTTTTCTTTTAAATCTATCACTTTTACCTGCCTCCTAAATAATAGTTTTTATATCTTTTATATTTAATTGAACTTTTTCTGTTCCATTCCACTTATTTAATTCGATATTAAAAGCTAAATCTACCACTTTGCTTTCAGAAAATATTTGGTTTCCTATTCTGCTTAATTTAAATCCTATCCCTTCTAATGTTCTGTTCTCTTCCTTAATTCTTATTTTTAAATGCTCCCTCTTTCCACCAACCAGCCTCCAATCAGATATTATGTTTTTGTAACTACAAAAGACAGGTTGAGGGTTCCCAATTCCAAATGGCTCTAGAACACTAATATCTTTTACCAAACCAAAATTAATATCGCTTAGTAAAATCTGAACGTCTATTTTTAATTCTGGACTTATATCATCTTCTTTAATGAAATCTTGAGATATTTTATTTATCCTTGATTTAAACTCGGGAATTTTATTAGACTCTATAGTAATACCTGCGGCTAACTCATGCCCCCCAAAATTTATTAAAATGTCCTGGCACGATTCCAAAACGTTATATAAATGAAAACCTTTAATGCTCCTTCCTGAACCTTTTGCTGTCCCATCTTTTTTAGAAATAATAATTGCAGGACGATTAAATTCATCTACTAATCTGGAGGCTATTATGCCGATTACCCCCTGATTCCAATTTTCTGATTCAAGAACCAATACTTTATTTCCTTCTTCTTTTACTTGTATGGAAGCAAATTCCCTGGCTTCTCTTAAAATATTATCTCCAATTTCCCGTCTATGTTTGTTTATTTCACTTAATTTTTGGGATAAATATTTAGCCTTATATTCAGAATCAGTTAGCAACAATTCTAAGGCTAATTTAGGATCGTCTAATCTTCCTGCTGCATTTATTCGAGGAGCAAGAGCAAAATTAACTTCTTTAGTGCCTAAATTACCATAATTTACTCCGCTCTCCATTATTAACGCCTTCAAACCTTCTTTCTTGGTTTGATTAAGTGCCTTTAATCCGTGTTTGATTAAAATACGATTTTCATCGATAAAAGGGACTGAATCAGCAATCGACCCCAATGCAACATAATCAAGCAGACTCCATAAATCATCCTGGTTTTTTTTCAATTTTGAATATAGGGCTTGGGCCACTTTAAAACTTACACCCACTCCTGCTAATTCCTTAAAAGGATAATTGGTATCGCATTTGGGGTTTATTATTGCTATTGCAGAAGGAAGGTCTTTTTGAGGTTGATGATGATCGGTAACTATAACATCTATACCATAATTATTTGCTTCCTCTATTTCAGAAATAGAACTAATTCCACAATCAACAGTAATAATTAGTTTGATATTATTTTTAAAAGCAATATCTATGGCCTCTTCATTTAGTCCATATCCCTCCTGAAAGCGATTAGGTATATAGTAGTACAAATTGGTGGTAAACTCTCTCAAAATCGTAAACAATAAGGCGACACTGGTTATTCCATCAACATCGTAATCCCCGTAAATCAATATTCTTTCATTGTCGTTTATCGCTCTTAGTATTTTGTCAACAGCTTTTTCCATATCTTGGAAGATATAAGGATCTCTCAAGTCTTTAAGATCTGCCTTTAAGAATTTTCTAGCACTTAAAACTTCCTTTGTTTCTCTGTTTATTAGTAATTGGGCTAAAATTGGAGAGATATTTAATTCTTTGGATAACTCTGATTGTAATTTCTTATCTTCTTTTGATATGTTCCACTCTATTTTATTTGTGCTCCTTTCTCATTTCTCGTATTGCGTGATGCGTATTGCGTATCGCGTAAGAAAAAACTCCAATATGCAAATTTTAGTTATTTTAATCTTTTTAACTTTTTGTTTTTTACTGGATATGATTCACGAGATACTAGGTACGAATTAGGCTTTTGGCTTCTATCTTCCCTTCCATAAGCCAGCTAACTAGGTAACTAACTAACTAATTCTTAGCGAGATACTGAGATATGAATTTATCCTAAATTCTGACTCCTGATTCTGAATTCTGACTTCTATTTTCTTCACGCGATACTAATTTGTTTTGAATTTATTTTTTGCCCTTTTTTTCACTAATTCTAATACCTTTTTGGTGTATCTTAAATATTTTATTCCACTCTAATAATAAGGGACTGGCAATAAAAATTGAAGAATAAGTCCCGGCAATCATACCTATAAACAAGGCTAAAGCAAAATCAGAAAGTATATTTCCTCCAAAAAAATATAAGGTTAAAATAGGAATAATAGTAGTTAGAGCTGTGTTTATAGTTCTGGACAAAGACTGATTAATGCTCATATTTATTAAATTATCAAAGGGTTCTCTGGTTTTAAACTTAATATTTTCTCTAAGTCTGTCTAAAATTACGATTGTATTATTTAGAGAATACCCTACAATAGTAAGAACTGCTGCTATTATCGAAATAGTTATTTCCTTCTGCAATAAAGAAAAAATACCCAAAACAATTAAACAATCATGGGAAAGCGCTAATATTGAAACAATAGAAAACTTAAACTCAAACCTCATAGTAATATATAGAATAATTCCTATAAAAGCAAAAAGTAAGGCATAAAGAGCTAACCTCTTTAAATTTTCTCCAATAACCGGTCCTACTGTCTCTACGCGCAATATCTCCAAATTAGTTAAATTCTCTCTAAAAGTTGACAATATCCCCTTTCTTTGCTCTGAATCAATCCTTTCTGTCCTTATAACAAATTCATTCCCTGATAAATTTTGAATAGTGCTTTGACTTAAATTAAATTCGCTTAAAATATTTCGGACTTCGGTAGTGGAAATTGATTTATCAAACCTTATTTGAATTAAAGTCCCCCCGGCAAAATCAATTCCAAGATTAAATCCTTGAAAAACAATTGAAATTAAACCGACCAGGATAATAACCGCAGAGATAATATATACTATTCTTCTATTTTTAATAAAATCGAACTTCTTTTTTCCAATTAAATCCATTAAATATATCCTCCTTAACTAGGTCTATAATAAAGCTTTGGAACTAAACTTAGTAGCTACTACTTCTAAAACAATCTTGGTTACTACAATTGCGGTAAACATACTGGCTAAAATACCCACACTCAAAGTTACCGCAAATCCTTTAATTGGTCCCGAGCCAAAATAAAATAAGGCAAGAGCTGCAATTAAAGTAGTAACATTAGCGTCAAATATGGTACGGAATGCTTTATTAAAGCCAGCCTCGATAGAAGCCCGAAAAGTTTTTTCTAATCTCAATTCTTCTTTTATTCTCTCAAAGATCAGAATATTAGCATCTACTGCCATACCAATAGTAAGAATCATTCCAGCTATTCCGGGTAAAGTTAAAGTCGCCTTTAGACCAGCTAAGGCTCCCACAATTAGTACCATACATACAACCAAAGAAAAATCTGCTATTAATCCAAACCCTTTATAATATATTAACATAAAGAATAAGATCAATATCAATCCTACTATCCCGGCTTTTATCCCCTTGGAGATGGAGTCTCTTCCTAAGGTTGGGCCAATTGACCTATTTTCTAAAATTTCAACTTTTACCGGGAGAGCACCAGACCGCAAAAGTAAAGCTAAATGATTTGCACTCTCTACAGTAAATTTTCCGGTAATCTGAGCTTTTCCGTCGAGAATTGGTTCCTGTACTACAGGAGCAGATATTTCTTTCCCATCCAAAGTAATAGCTAAAACTTTTCCCACGCTCTTTTTGGTAGCCTCTCCAAATTCTTTAGCCCCAATTTTGTCAAATTCAATTAAAACAATAGCACGACTAAATTGGTCAAAGGATGATTTAGCATCTATTAAGTGGGCTCCGGTTAGCTGGGTTTCTCCTTCCTCGCTTTTAAATTCCAGGAGAGCAGTTTTACCAATTAATTCTACAGCTGCTTCCGGATCTTCCACGCCGGGTAACTGAACTAAGATACGATTTGTACCTTGTCTCTGAATTACCGGTTCCGAAACTCCTAATTGGTCAATACGGTTTCTTATTATTTCCAATACTCTGTTTACTGCATCATTGTCCGCTGGTGCATTAGGAGTATCCACACACTCCAAGATAACGTGGGAACCTCCTTGTAAATCTAATCCTAAATTTATCTTTTCATTTAGAGGAAACGATAATACAATTGCAATAAAAATTACTACAAAGACACTGGCTAACCTTAAGGTTTTAGTCCAATTCATATAAAAATCCTCTCTTTCTAATTTTTCTTACCTTCTATCTTGTTTATTACATATTACCATATTGTTTTTCAACCTTATCATTATAATATTATATTATTTTCTTTGTCAACGAGAATGCTTAATATTCGTATCGAGTATTGCGTATCGAGTATCGCGTGAAGAAAAAAACTATAGAAAAAAGAAGATAGGGAAACAAAAACAATAAATATTTTTTTCTCTTTCTTGCTAACCCACTAAAGTTTACACTAATACTTGAGAAAAATATTTCTTTAGCTAACATGCTAAAATTTAAAGGCAGGTACAAAATAAATACCTGCCTTTAAATTATTATCGTTATTTCTATCTCTATATATTTTCTTTCTTTTTTAAAAAATACTTTGCGGTATTATTTTTCCCTTTTTGTCCCGATAGCATTGCGTGTAGTATTTATAACCACATCTTTGGCAATCTCCAAGGTTAAAGTATCGCCTTTGATATCTCTGATTATGCCGTATACACCCCCAATAGTAACCACTTTGTCCCCTTTTTGCACACTATCCAGCATTAATTTATGTTTTTTTTGTTTTTGTTGCTGTGGGCGAATAAGAATAAAATAAAATATACCAAATATAACAATTAAAGGTAAAAATTGTTGAAGAGCTTCCATTTTTATAATCACACCTTTCTTTTTTAATTTTAAAAAATACTCCTAAATTATACATAATTTTATTTTATTTAGCAAGTAATTTTTAATCAATTAATCTAAATAATTTGCAAGAAATTCTTCTTTATATTCTAATAATCTATCTTCTGATAAAGCTAATCTTATATTTTTCATTAAAGAAGACATAAAATAAAGATTGTGGATGGTCCCTAAAATTGAAGCGAGCATTTCTTTGGACATATATAGATGACGCAGATATGTCTTGGTAAAATTCCGGCAAGTATAACACTTACATTTATTATCTAAAGGTGTAAAATCTTCCTTATATTTAGCGTTAGTTATAGATAACTTACCAGACGAAGTAAATAACGAACCATTTCTGGCGTTTCTGGTAGGCAAAACACAATCGAACATATCAACACCTCTTGCAACTCCTTCTAATATGCTCTGAGGAGCTCCCACTCCCATTAAATATCGGGGTTTATTGATTGGTAAACAAGGGACTGTATAATCCAAAACTTCATACATTAAAGATTTAGGTTCACCTACGCTTAATCCCCCTATTGCATAACCAGGAAAATTTAATTCTACTAACTTGTTAGCATTTTCAATTCTTAAGTCTTTAAAAACACCTCCCTGAACAATTCCAAATAAACTCTGGTTGGGACTATGGTGTGCTTCTTTGCATCTTCTAGCCCATTGAATGGTTCTTTGGGCAGCTGTTTCTACCTGATATTTACCATAAGGGTAAGGAGCGCATTCATCAAAAACCATAGCAATATCAGAACCTAAGGCCATTTGAATTTCCATCGCCTTTTCAGGACTTATAAAATGTTTTGAACCATCAATATGAGAATTAAAAGATACTCCCTCATCACTTATCTTATTTAGTTTTCCTAAACTAAAAATTTGGAAACCTCCACTGTCGGTTAAAATAGCTCCTTTCCAGCCCATAAACTTATGTAACCCGCCTGCTTGAGTAATCAAATTATGCCCAGGCCTTAAATATAAGTGATAGGAATTACTTAAAATTATCTGAATACTTAAATCTTCTAATTCTCGAGGGGTCATTGCTTTTACTGTAGCCTGAGTGCCTACTGGCATAAATACCGGGGTGTCAATTATTCCATGGGAAGTATATAATTTTCCCAATCTTGCCTTGGTTTTTTTAGACTCTTTTATCACTTTGAATTTAATTGTCAAATATGTATAACCTCTTAATTTACATTTTAATCAATTGATAATTTATTTATTATTTTAGTATATATACCAGTTTGTGATAAACTAAAAATTTAAAGCTGAAAGCGAAAAACCATAATTCAAAACTTTCAAAATCTTCCAATTTACCAATCTGCCGATCTACCAATTATATTAGTATTAATTAATGATAATTAACATATCGTATTATTTATCGCTTGAAAAAGTTAAAATTCAAAAAATACAAAATTATATTATGGCAAAAATTATGTATATATTTTTAGATTTTTTGTACATTACTTATTTCGGGCAGACACAAGGTCTGCCCCTACATATTTTATATTATGTATTGGTTTTTCTTCACACAATACACAATAGCGATACTATATGCTGTTTCCCTGTACGCTGTACTCTATAGACATCTTGCATTTTAATTGGTTAATTGGAGAATTGGTAAATTGAGTACACTTACGCTTGTAACCCACGCCTATACGCTAACTAAATAATAATCATCGCATCTCCAAAGCTATAAAATCTATACCTTTCTTTTATTGCTTCTTGATAAGCCCTAAAGAGAAAATCCTTTCCGGCAAAGGCAGAAGCAAGCATTAAGGGGGTCGATTGGGGAAGATGAAAATTAGTAATTAACACATCTACTACCTTAAATTTATATCCGGGATAGATAAATATATCGCTCCAATTACTGCCGCTTAGAATTCTTCCTTGATCAAAACTAAAAGCTGATTCCAAGCTGCGAGTTGTGGTAGTTCCCACCGAAATAACGCGCCTTTTTTCAGCACGAGCTTGATTAATTTTTTTAACAACCTCAGAAGAAATAGAATAAAACTCTGAATCCATTTTATGTTCTTCTACCTTTGAAACTCTTATAGGTTTAAAAGTTCCTCGCCCCACGTGTAAAGTCAAGTAAACTATTTCAATTCCTTTTTGAGTAAGTTCTTTTAGTAAAGATTTGGTAAAATGAAGTCCGGCAGTTGGAGCAGCAATAGAGCCATCGTGAACAGCATAAACCGTTTGATAGTCATTTCCTATCTTTAATTCTTCTTTAATATAAGGCGGGATAGGCATTTGTCCTATTTTATTTAATATTTCTTTAAAATCACCTTTACAATTAAAATGGATAAGATAACTACCCTTTTCTTCATTTTTACCCTTTACTATCCCCTCTAATTCAGGCTCAAAAATTATTTTAGTACCGGTATGAACAATCTTTCCCGGCCTTACTAATACTTCCCAGTATTTGTCCTCTATAGATTTAAGAAGTAAAACTTCTACATTTCCTTTAGTTTTCTCTTTAAAGCCATATAACCTTGCTGGCAAAACTTTAGTATTATTTAAAACTAAAAGATCTCCTTTTGTAAGGAAACCCTTAATATCTTTAAATAATTTGTGTTGAATTTCACTCTTGGATCGATTCAGAACCATCAAACGGCTATGATCTCTTGGCTTAATCGGTTTTTGGGCAATAAAACCCGAAGGAAGGTAGTAATCAAATTCTTCTAATTTCATTTTCCGCTCTGCCCCATATTCTTAATATTTCTTTACAATATCTATTCCCTGATAATAATATCTCAGAATATCTTGATATTTATATCCTTGAACTGCCATACCGTGCGCACCCCATTGGGACATTCCGACTCCGTGCCCACTCCCTAAACCGGAAAACAAAAAGCTTGAAGGAGTATTCGATTCCATGATTATTACTTTGGGTACTATTTTCTCTTTCTCTTTTTCTTTCTCTTGTTCCTGTTTATTTTTCTTCATCAATTCAAGCAATTCCTGAATAGTCCAATCATCCTTTTGAGCTAATATTTCTTCTATTGATTCTTTTTGCTCTTCTTTGTCTTCAATTTCCTTCTTGTCTTCGGTATTTTCCCTGATAATTGTTTTTCCACCGGTTACTTCGATATGAAAAAGCGTACTCCTGACCAAATCTGCACCTATTAAGTTTCTAAAATCATTAGTCTTCATATTAATGATCGTATTATTGTCGGTAGTAAAAACTAATTCACCTATTCTACCGGTTTTGCTTATTTTACCCGGTTCAATCGAAATAAGTGAATTTATTTTAAAACCTTGTTTTTGCAGTTTATCTGTTAAATCTTTTTCTTCCACTGAAAAAGACCAAATGTGATTCGGAGGGGAAACTTTTTCTTCAAATTTTGATTCTACACTTCTCAGGTATTGTAAAGCACTCCCCCATACATTCTCGCTATTTTCGGTATATCCTCCGCTATCGGAATGGTAAACTGCATTAATCGGCTCGCCATTATAAGTCATTATTATTCCTCGCGTTTCGTCGACCGCTTTATTGGTTAAAGGGTCCTCGTGATTAACTCCTCCGTAAGCCTGACTGTTGGTAGTGGCGCAAATATTATAACCTTTATCGATATATTTATTCATGTTAAAAATTGCAAAAGTTCTTGCAGCAATTGCCTGAGCCTTTAAAGTTTCTTTAGGCCAACGAGGCGATATTTCCTTTTTTAAAACCCCGTAAAGATATTCCTCAATACCAATAATGTTTATTACATTTAATTTTTTGAATTCTTTATCAACGGCTATCTCTACATTTCCTCGATAGCGATATTTTTGCCCGTTGATTAAAACCATTACTTTAGTATTTCCTACCGGAATTATTCTTACCGGACCAGAATAAACACCTTTTCCCAAAATCTCTATTCCTTTTTCGTGCGGTAACAATTTAAGTGTTTTGTTTTTTTCTTCCCCTATCAGGTTGTTTGATTTTAAATTATAAATCTTGAAAGTGCCTTCTCCACCAATACTGACCTCGGTTCGATCAAGGAATACGCCTACCCGAAGTACCGACTCTTTTTCCGTTGCCAGGATACTGCTCTCAAATATAAGCAGCAAAAAAATACATACTCCCAAAAATAAAAAAAATTTATTAGCTTTCCCCGTATTCAACTTTATCAATTATCTTATCTCCTCTTTTTAATTCTTCGTTCGTGTTTCTTTCATACTATAGTGTGTAGTAGCATGAAGGTCGAGATACTTTTTATATTATGTCCTTTGTATTTCTTTTTCTTTCCTCATCACGTCAACGCCGTGATGCTACACGTTATCCGCTGTACGCTCTACACTAGTTTTGCTATTCACTAATTTTTCTATAACAATTTTCCCTGAGTATCATTTTTTCTTTTTTTGCCTAAATATTCATAAGTTAAATCTGTTGCTACTCTTCCCTTGGGAGTTCGACGAAGAAAACCTTTTTGCAGAAGATACGGTTCATAAACGTCACAAACAGTGTCCGTATCTTCGCTGATGGAGGCAGCCAATGTTTGCAGACCCACCGGACCGCCGGAAAATTTTTCTACTATAGTAAGTAATAATTTTTTATCTATATCGTACAAACCAAAATCATCAATCTCCATCATTTTTAAACCATAATCAGCGATTTCTTTGTTGATAACTCCTTCACCTTTTATCTGAGCATAATCGCGAAGTCTTCTCAAAAGTCTATTGGCAATACGAGGAGTGCCTCTTGACCTCAGAGAAATCTTTTTTGCTGCTTCTTCGGTTATTTTAACTTTTAATATCTTAGAAGATCTTATTACTATCTGTTCAAGCTCATTTTCCTGATAATAACCAACTCGAGTTATCACTCCGAAGCGGCTTCTTAGGGGCGAAGTAATTAGCCCTGTACGAGTTGTGGCCCCAATAAGAGTAAATTTTGGCAAACTTATACGTATAGAACGGGCACTTGGGCCTTTACCGATCAGAATATCTAGTTCATAATCTTCCATAGCGGGATATAATATTTCTTCTACTGCTCGATTTAACCGGTGAATTTCATCAATAAATAAAACATCATTTTCCTGTAAATTAGTAATTATAGCTGCTAAGTCTCCTGCTCTTTCAATAACCGGACCGGAAGTCATCTTAATATTGACTCCCATCTCATTAGATATTATATAAGCTAAGGTAGTTTTGCCTAAACCGGGGGGACCGTATAAAAGAATGTGATCAATAGGTTCTCCTCTTTTTCGGGCAGCACTTATATATATATTAAAATTTTTTCTAATATTTTCCTGCCCAATAAATTCTTTAAAAAATTTAGGCCTTAAGTTTATATCTAAATCCGGTTCTTCTTTTCTTAATCCTAAATCAATAGCTTTTTCTTTAAATTCCATCTATTACTCCATTGGTACATATAAAAATGAAACATTTTTAAAATAAGAAATTACAATAAATAAAAATTAATAATTATCCTATAATCTTCAGAGATTCTCGAACTAACTCTTCTACTGTTAATTGCCCTTTAAATTTTTCTTGGGTTTTTTCCACCGCGGATTTTGCTTTTTTGTAAGTATAGCCTAACACTTTAAGAGCATCTGTAGCATCATTTATATTTTCAGATTTAAAGGTTTTCTCTATACCTGCTTCCAGAAAAGTGATTTTACTTATTTTTTCTTTTAATTCTAACACGATTTTTTTAGCTAACTTATTCCCTATACCTACTATCGACGTAATTGAATCTAAATCTTCTTGGAGAATTGCTTTACCAAAATCATCAGGAGTCATTTTGGATAAAATGTTTAAACCTACTTTTGGACCAACTCCCGGTGTGCTAATCAGTAATTCGAAGAAATTTTCTTCTTCTTTAGTTAAAAATCCATAAAGCGTTATTTTGTCTTCTCTTAAATATAAATAAGTATAAATTTTAGTCTTATCGCCGATTTTCAAGGAAAGATTATTATAAGCAGGGATATTAATTTGGTACCCTATGCCGTTTGTATTTAATATAAGATAATTCACGCCAACTGCATTAACTATTCCTTCTAAAAAAGATATCAAATTTAAACCTCCTGTAATAATAGTTAACTGGTTCATTAGTTGCCCAGTTAGCCAGTTCATCGGTTTACCAGTTAAAATACAGTGATAAGTGATGAGTAATTTGTAACAATTAAATATTTGCAGGTTTTCTCTTTTTGTCATTTA
>ASPA01000009.1 GCA_000405605.1 Atribacteria bacterium SCGC AAA255-G05 | reverse complement strand
AAAAATATGAAATTGGAAGTCATAACTGAGATAGCTAATTATTTCGAGAGAGAACTTAAATATCAAATACCACCTCGAACTCCTTTTGTAGGGGATGCTTTTAATAAAACCAGAGCAGGAATTCATGCGGATGGAATATTAAAGGATGAAGAAATTTATAATATATTTGATACAGAAAGGATATTGAATAAACCTGTGGCAGTAACAGTTGGTTCGCATTCAGGGCTGGCTGGGATTGCTGTTTGGATGAATAAATATTTTAAATTAGAAGGGGAAAGAAGAATAAATAAAAGAGATCCGATGGTTTTAAAGTTAAAGGAATATATTGATCAAGAATATGCAAAAGGTAGGGTAACTAGTTTTAGTGATGAAGAACTGCAATCTTTGACAACTTTCTCCATTGAAGGAAGAGGACAGAGCAAGGGCGAAACGCCCGGTTTCGATTCATCGGATCCGTAAGGAACCGGGTCGGATAAATCCGGCTCCTATATAATTAAAAGAACAGTAGGGGCGTATTGCGATACGCCCACAGGTACCAGAAGGCAAAACAGGATAGAATAGATTCCCATTTTCATGGGAATGACAAGAGGCACGATGCATCGTGCCCACAGGAAAAAGCAGTAATACCAGGAAGGGCACAATTCATTGTGCCCCTACAATTAAGGAGGTTTTTAAGTTGCAATTAACAGCAGCACAAAAAATAATAAGTGAGCATTTAGTAAGCGGAAAGATGATTTCAGGAGAAGAAATTATAATAAGTATTGATCAGACACTTACTCAGGATGCCACCGGAACAATGGTCTATCTGCAGCTTGAAGCACTTAAAGTTAACGAGATAAAGACAAAAAAATCTGTCGCCTATATTGACCATAATACTTTTCAATCAGGTCCAGAAAATGCTGATGATCATCTCTATATCCAGACTGTATCAAAAAAATATGGGATATATTTTTCGAAGCCAGGTAATGGCATATGCCATCAAGTTCATTTGGAGAGATTTGCAATTCCAGGACAGACGCTTTTAGGCTCTGACAGTCACACCCCCACTGCTGGTGGTATGGGAATGCTGGCTATAGGAGCAGGTGGACTCGATGTAGCTGTGGCTATGGCAAGCGGAGAATATTGCATTACAATGCCCAGGATAGTAAAAGTTAATCTTATAGGGAAATTAAATCCGTGGGTTTCGGCAAAAGATATTATACTCGAGCTTTTAAGAAGAGTAACTGTTAAGGGTGGAGTTAGCAAGATATTTGAGTATATTGGCGAGGGCCTAAAGAACTTATCTATTCCTCAAAGAGCAACAATTACTAATATGGGGGCTGAATTAGGAGCAACGACTTCTATATTTCCGAGTGATGAGAGTGCCTTTAATTTTTTAAAAGCTCAAAAAAGAGAGAAGGATTTTTTCGAAATAAAAGCTGATGATGGGGCAATTTACAGTGAAGAGATAGAGATAAATCTTTCCCAATTAGAACCTCTGGCAGCCTGTCCTCATAGCCCTGATAAGGTAGTGCCTGTATCCTCTTTAAAAGGACTTAAGGTTAACCAGATAGTTATAGGAAGCTGTACAAATTCCTCTTATAGTGATTTGGTAAGGGTAGCAAGAATTCTTGAAGATAAAACTATCGCAGAACATGTTTCTTTAGCAGTAGCGCCAGGATCAAAACAGGTTCTGTCTATGCTTGCTCAAAATGGAGTTTTGGTAGCGTTAATTATGTCGGGAGCAAGAATTCTTGAATGTGCCTGTGGCCCCTGTATTGGCATGGGACAATCTCCGCCAACAAATAGCGTGTCTTTAAGAACTTTTAATCGGAATTTTGAAGGGAGATCAGGTACACTCTCGGCAAAAGTTTACTTAGTAAGCCCCGAAGTTGCTGCAGCATCAGCAATTACCGGTTATCTTACTGACCCAAGAGAATTCGGATTAAAAGATTATAGTGAAATTAAAATGCCTAAAACATTTTTGATTAATGATAGTATGATTTTAACTCCAGTTAATAATTACGAAGAAGTCGAAATAATAAGAGGACCTAATATAAAGCCGTTTCCGTTAGGTAAGCCCTTAAGTCTAGAGGTTCAAGGAAAAGTTTTAACCAAAGTAGGGGATAATATCACCACAGATCATATAATGCCTTCAAATGCAAAACTTCTTCCTTATAGGTCAAATATACCTTACCTTTCTAATTATTGCCTGACTCCTTGCGATAAAGATTTTCCAAAGAAGGCAAAGAAGAATAAAGGAGGCTTTATAATTGCGGGTATAAATTATGGGCAAGGTTCAAGTCGAGAACATGCCGCTCTCGTCCCTTTATATTTAGGGGTAAAGGCTGTTTTAGCAAAATCATTTGCGAGAATACACCAGGCGAACCTTGTAAATAATGGAATAATACCTTTGGTATTTGAAAATCCAGAAGATTATGATGATATAGAAGAAATAGACGAACTTTTAATAGAAGATGCCATTTCCCAGATCAAGAGCAGAACGATTAAGCTTAAAAATTTGACCAAGAGCAAAGAATATAAGACGATTTTAGATATTACTCTCCGACAGAGAGAGATGATAATTCAGGGAGGTCTTTTAAATCTAATAAGATCTAAAGGAAAGGGAAAAGAATAATTATATTGGTAGGAGGTAACTTAATTGACTTATAATATTACCTTAATTCCGGGGGATGGAATTGGCCCACAAGTGACAGAAGCTGCAAAAATGGTTTTGGAGGCTAGTGGAGTAGAAATTAATTGGGAAATTGTAGAAGCTGGTGAGAAAGTTATAGAAAAATATGGCACACCTCTTCCTGATTATGTAATTGATAGTATCAAAAGAAATAGGGTGGCATTAAAAGGACCGGTTACAACACCTATAGGTATAGGTTTTAGAAGTATTAATGTAGCATTAAGGCAGTCGTTAAAACTGTATGCAAATGTAAGGCCTGTAAAGTCATATAAAGGAGTGCCTTCAAGATATAAAAATATTGATTTAGTAATAGTTAGGGAAAATACAGAAGGCTTCTATACGGGAATAGAACATATGGTAGGAGAAGATGCCGCTGAGAGCATAAAGATAATAACCAGGAAAGCGAGTGAAAGGATTGCAAAGTTTGCCTTTGAGCTGGCTAGAAAAGAAGAAAGGAGAAAAGTTACAGCAGTTCACAAGGCAAATATAATGAAATACACAGACGGACTTTTCTTAGATTGTGTCAGAAAGATATCCCAAGAATACCCTGAGATAATTTTTGAAGATGTAATAGTTGATGCAATGAGTATGAAGTTGATTCAAACACCTCAAGATTATGAGGTTTTAGTTATGCCAAATCTTTATGGAGACATACTTTCTGATTTGGCAGCAGGACTAGTTGGGGGCTTAGGGGTAGTGCCGGGAGTCAACATAGGAGAAAAGGAAGCTGTATTTGAACCAGCACATGGGTCAGCTCCAGAATTAAATTCGAATATGGCTAACCCAACAGCAACAATACTTTCCGGAATAATGATGTTAAGGTATTTGGGAGAGAGAGAAGCTGCAGACAGGGTGGAAAAAGCTGTGGCGAAAATTTTGAAAGATGGTAAAAAATTAACTCCTGACCTTGGAGGCAATGCAGGGACATTAGAGTATACCAAGGCAATTATAGAAATTTTATAAATAAAAATTTTGTATCGTTAGTGTAGACTTTAGTGGGTAGTTTGAAAAAAATATTCTATATTAATAATACTTTCTTTTGTTAGTAATAAGGCAAGTAGCAATTGCTTCTTGTCTAATGTTATTTTTTAGTATATTATAATTCTTAGTAATATAACTCGGAGGTTTCTATTTAACCAATAAATGGATTTATCTATCGAAAGCTTATTAATTAAAATAAAAAATAAAAAGTAGGTGAAGAATTATGCGTAGTGATGTAATAAAAAAAGGTGTAACCAGGGCTCCTCATCGTTCCTTACTTAAAGCATTAGGAATTACCGATGAAGAAATGAACAAACCCTTTATCGGCGTTGCTCAGGCAGCTAATGAAATTATTCCCGGTCATCTTCATTTGAAAAATATTGCCCAGGCAGCAAAGGATGGAATAAGAATGGCAGGAGGGGTTCCTTTTGAATTTTCTACCATAGGAGTATGTGATGGAATAGCTATGAACCATGAGGGGATGAAGTATTCTCTCCCCAGCAGGGAACTAATCGCTGATTCTATTGAAGTGATGGCTAAAGCCCATGCCTTTGATGCCTTGGTCCTTGTTCCTAATTGCGATAAAATAGTCCCGGGAATGATTATGGGAGCTATCAGAGTCAATATACCGACTATCGTAATAAGTGGCGGACCCATGTTAGCCGGGTTTCATCAGGGAGAAAATATTGCTTTAAGTAATGTCTTTGAAGCAGTAGGAAAATTTCAAACAGGTTCTATAAGTGAAAAACAATTAAAAGAAGTAGAAGATTATGCCTGTCCGGGAGTTGGTTCCTGTGCCGGCCTGTATACCGCTAATTCTATGAATATTTGGTCAGAAGCAGTAGGTATAGCTCTCCCCGGTAATGGAACCATTCCCGCTGTTGATGCCCGCAGGATAAGGTTAGCCAAACATGCAGGAATAAAAATCATGGAGCTATTAGAAAAGGAGGTTAAATTTTTAGATATTATTAGCAAAAAGGCTATAGAGAATGCGATCGCCGTGGAGATGGCCTTGGGAGGTTCTTCTAATACCATGCTCCATTCACTGGCTATAGCCATTGAAGCAGGTATTCCCTTTTCTATAGATGATTTTAATCGCATAAGGGAACAAGTCCCCCAATTATGCAGTCTTTCTCCTGCTGGCTCTTATTACATCCAGGATTTAGATAGAGCAGGCGGCATTTCTGCTTTGTTTAAGGAGCTGAGCAGGAAGAAGATCATTCATTTAGGAGAGATGACCGTCACCGGCAAAAACGTCGGTCAGAATATTAAAGATGCTCTCATCTTAAATAATAAGGTAATAAGAACCATAGAAAATGCCTATAATTCCAAAGGGGGTATTGTATTTTTGAAAGGCAATTTAGCTCCTCAAGGTGGAGTGGTAAAAAGTTCAGCGGTTCACCCTGATATGTTGATACACCAGGGACCGGCAAGGGTCTTTAATTCAGAAGAAGAAAGTACCAAAGCAATATTAGAAGGCAAGATTAAAAAAGGAGATGTTATAGTAATACGTTATGAAGGCCCTAAAGGAGGCCCCGGGATGAGGGAGATGCTAACACCTACTTCTGCTATCGCTGGTATGGGGTTGGATAAAGAGGTAGCTTTAATTACCGATGGGCGTTTTTCCGGTGCTACCCGGGGAGCTTCTATCGGACATGTAGCACCAGAGGCAGCCATGGGAGGACCCATAGCTATTGTAGAAGAAGGGGATATAATTGAAATCGATATACCGGAGAAGAAACTAAATATTAAATTAGAAGAAGAAGAGATTAAAGAAAGATTAAAGAAATTGAAGGTACCTGAATCTAAAGCGAAGACAGGCTATTTAAAATATTACACTGATTTAGTGGGGTCTGCTGATAAAGGTGCCGTACGAAATATGTAAACTTTTGGATATTAGTGGTTTTTATCTGTAAACTTGCCAGATAAAATAAAAAAAATTTTTGAACTCCGCTTGACATTTAAGATTAATTGTTGTAACCTATCTTTTAACAATTATAAATTGTAAACTATGAAGGAAAAAGTAGGCTGACCGAGATTGTTAAAGAGAGCCAATGGTTGGTGCGAATTGGTAACATAAGTTTGCCGAAAATCTCACCTTCAAATATTTTGTACACAGGTGAAATTACATAGTAACCTGTGACGTCTCAAAGACGTTATATATTGTCTACTAATTAAGGATAAAGGTAAGGAAGGGTTACCCTCTTCTTTTCTTTATTAAATTAGGGTGGTACCACGAATAACTTTCGTCCCTATTTTAGTCTTTATGGACTAAGATAAAGATGGAAGTTTTTTTGTTTTTTTGGGAGTATGTCTAGGGTTCCGTCTAATTAATTATTAGAGTCTGGACCGAGTGGCATAAAATACTAATATTAAAGTATTAGTATTACACCGTGGGTATAAAAGACCCCAGCGGATAGGTCCCTTTTGTTTTAACTAACAAAATGGAATTATTTGCTGGGGTCTTTTTATATGCAAAAATAAAATGAAACTTGGAAAATGGTCAGATAATTTATTCAAGTTATAGAAAGGAGATGGGTTATATGAAGTTAACTGGAGCGCAAATAGTAGTAGAATGTTTAAAAAAGGAAGATGTAAAAGTAATATTCGGCATCCCAGGCGGGGCAATAATGCCTCTATATGATGTACTTTATAGTGAAACCTCTATAAAACACATACTTACCAGGCATGAACAGGGGGCAGTTCATGCTGCTGACGGGTATGCCCGTGCTACCGGAAAAGTAGGTGTTTGCATAGCTACATCCGGGCCGGGAGCTACTAATTTGGTAACCGGTTTGGCTAATGCGCACCTTGATTCTATCCCTTTGGTGGCATTTACCGGACAGGTGCCTACTAATTTAATTGGGACTGATGCTTTTCAAGAAGTAGATATCAATGGTATTACCTTGCCCATTACAAAAAATAATTATGTGGTAAGAGATGTAAGAGATTTGGCCAGGATTGTGCAGGAAGCTTTTTATATTGCCCGAACAGGAAGACCAGGACCAGTATTAATAGATTTTCCTAAGGATATTCAATTAGCGCAAACTGAGTTTAAATACCCCGAAAGTGTTAGTCTAAATGGTTATAAACCAACTTTTAGTGGAAATGTTAAACAAATTAAGGCAGCGGTACAAGAAATTAAAAATGCAAAAAGGCCGATTATTTATGCAGGAGGAGGAGTAATTTCATCTAATGCTTCTTCGGAATTAAGAGATTTGGTTTTTAAAACTAATATCCCAGTTACTACTACTTTAATGGGGTTAGGCTCTTTCCCCGAAACTCACTCTCTATCTTTGGGAATGTTGGGCATGCATGGCACTGCTTATGCAAATTATGCTGTTAGTGCTGCGGATTTAATTATTGCTTTGGGAGTAAGATTTGACGATCGAATTACCGGAAAATTAGATGAATTTGCTTTGAAAGCCAAGATAATTCATATTGATATTGATCCGGCTGAAGTAGGGAAAAATATTTTGGTAGATATTCCCATTATAGGTGATATCAAGAATATATTAGAAAAATTAAATAAATATATTCTTAAAAAGAAAGAAACAGAGTGGCTAAATACGATAGAAGACTATAGAAGAAAATATCCCTTAAAATATATTAACAACGAAGAGTTAAAGCCACAATATATTATGGAAACCATTAGTAAAATCGCTCGAGATAATACCATCATTGTTACCGATGTAGGACAACATCAGATGTGGGCCGCCCTCTTTTATCAATTTACTGAACCTCGCAGTTTTATTTCCTCGGGGGGATTAGGGACAATGGGATATGGTTTTCCTGCTGCTCTTGGTGCAAAGATGGGTTGTCCCGAAAAAACAGTAATTTGTATTTCGGGGGATGGCAGTTTTCAAATGAACCAACAAGAAATTGCAACTGCTGTATATAATAATATAGCTGTTACAGTGATTATTATGAATAATGGTTATTTAGGAATGGTAAGACAATGGCAGGAATTATTTTTTTGATAAAAGATATGCGGAAACTACTTTAAATGGCAATCCTGATTTTGTAAAGTTAGTTGAAGCCTATGGGGGGATAGGGATAAGGGTGAATAAAAAGGAGGAATTATATCCTGCTTTAGAAAAAGCCCTTTCCTCAGATAAATTTGTTTTAATTGATTGCCTTATTCCCAAAGAAGAAAATGTCTTTCCTATGGTGGCTCCAGGTTCACCAATATCTAAAATGATAGGAGTTGAATAATAATGAGACATACTATAGCAGTTTTAGTAAAAGATCATCCCGGTGTCTTAGCGAGAGTGGCAAGCTTATTTACCCGTCGCGGTTTTAATATTGAGAGTCTGGCGGTTGGTCATACCGAAGAAACTGGTATTTCCAGGATGACTATTGTGGTCAAAGGAGATCAACGAGTTTTGGAACAGATAACTAAACAGTTAAATAAATTAATTGATGTGATTAGAGTTAAAGATATTTCTCCTCAAAATTCAGTTGAAAGAGAATTAGCTTTAATCAAAGTAAATACTAATTCCTTACCCGCTCGCTCGGAGATAATTCAAACGGTAGATATTTTTAGAGCTAATATAATTGATGTAAATAGTCAGATAATGACTATTGAAACTACTGGTACAGAGGATAAGATTAATGCTTTAATCGAACTATTGCGTCCTTTTGGCTTAAAAGAGGTCACTCGGACCGGAAAAATTGCCCTATCCAGGGGAAGTATTACTACTTCCGGGTTAAAAAAATAGCCGAATAAATATTTTAAAAATATCAATAGATCGATAAAAAATGATAAGAACAATAGATAAAACCAGCCGGTTTTTAAGATTAGAAAAAGGTTAAAATATAAAGGAGAATTAAAAAAATGGCAAAAATTTATTATGACAAGGATGTGAAGAAAGAATATTTAGATGGAAAGACTGTGGCGGTTATTGGCTATGGAAGTCAAGGCAGAGCACAGGCTCTTAATTTACACGATAGTGGTATAGATGTAATTGTGGGATTATACGAAGGTAGCAAGTCTATAGAATTGGCTAAAAAGGATGGATTAAAAGTAACGAGTGTCGCAGAGGCGGCCAAGAAAGCAGATGTCATTCAAATTTTAGTTCCTGATGAAATACAAAGCAAAGTATATTATCAAAATGGTATAAAAGAGAATTTACAGGAAGGCAATGTCTTAATGTTTTCTCACGGATTTAATATCCATTTCGGTCAAATTATTCCACCCAAAAATGTAGATGTGATTATGGTTGCACCTAAAAGCCCCGGTCAAATGCTTAGAAAAATGTATGTTGACGGAAAGGGCGTACCTAATTTAATTGCTGTATTTCAGGATTACTCCGGAAATGCTAAAGATATTGCCTTAGCTTATTCTTGGGCAATAGGCGGAACCCGGGCTGGTGTAATAGAGACTACCTTTAAAGAGGAGACCGAAACTGATCTTTTTGGAGAACAGGCAGTGCTTTGTGGAGGAGTAACCGCTTTAATTCAAGCTGGGTTTAGTACTTTAGCAGAAGCTGGATATCAACCGGAGATTGCCTATTTTGAATGTTTGCATGAGTTAAAACTAATAGTTGACCTAATATATAGTGGCGGAATTACATATATGCGGGATTGTGTTAGCAATACTGCTGAATACGGAGATTTAAAGGTAGGAAAGAGAATTATAACTGAAGAAACAAGAAAAGAAATGAAAAAAGTTTTATCTGAGATTCAAAACGGAGAGTTTGCTAAAGATTGGATTCTTGAAAACCAGGCAGGAAGACCTTATTTTAAAGCAATGCGCAACAAAGAGGCAAATTATTTAATTGAAAAAGTTGGAAAAGAACTCCGAAGTATGATGCCCTGGATAGAAAATTAATATCATATCGTGTATAGGAAGATAGCGTGGAGCGTTTAGCGTATAGTTAGGAAAGAAGAAGTCAGAAGTTCAGAAGTTCGATTTATCGAACCCGAATAATAGCGGGGCGGATAAACCCGACTCCAACCTAATCGGTAAATTGGTCAATTGGAGAATTGGTCAATCGGTAAATTGGTAAATTGGCTAATTGGAGAATTGGTCAATTGGTGAATTAATAAGCGAGGTGAGAAATTTGCAAAATAGAGTAGCATTTCAGGGAGAAAGGGGAGCCTTTAGCGAGATTGCGGCTATTAAATTTTTTGGTTCCTCTATACAACCTATACTTTGTAAAACTTTTAAGGAAGTATTCCAAAGGATAAATGACAAAGAAGCCGAATACGGAATTTTGCCTATAGAAAATTCTCAGACCGGCGGAATAAATGAGGCCCATGACCTTTTATTAGATCAAGAATTATTTGCGGTGGGAGAAGTAAAGTTAAAGGTTGAGCATTGTTTGATAACCAAGGAAGAGATTGATTTTAAATTGATTGAAAAAGTGTATTCCCATCCTCAGGCACTGGCTCAATGCGAAGGTTTTCTATCAAAAAAATTACCCCATTGTCAGATAATTCCAGTGTATGATACGGCAGGTAGCGTTAAGATAATTAAAAACTTAAAAGAAAATAATGTTGCAGCTATTGCAAGTAATTGGGCAGCAGAACTATATGGTTTAAAAATTCTGGGTTCAGGGATTCAGGATAATAGATATAATTATACCCGTTTTTTAATTTTATCAAAGGAAATATCTTCGGATCTTAAAAATAATAAGACTTCTATTATTTTTGCAGTAGTGAGCAAGCCTGGAGCGCTTTATCGTTGTCTTAAGGAATTTGCTTTAAGGGATATCAATTTAAACAGATTAGAATCACGACCTAGTAAAAGGGAACCTTGGGAGTATATTTTTTATACTGATTTTGAAAAAGGGTTACACGAGAAAGAAACTCAAGAAGCATTAAAATCTTTAGAGGAATGTACTACTTTTATTAAAATAATCGGGAGTTACTATTCTGAGTAAAGGTTTTAAGATAAAATCGTTAGAGCGAAATAGGGGGGAAATAAGATGATAAATAATATAATAATTTTCGATACTACTCTTCGAGATGGTGAGCAGTGTCCAGGAGCATCACTTAATACTAATGAAAAATTGGAGGTAGCCAGGCAATTAGAGAATCTTAATGTAGATGTAATAGAAGCAGGCTTTCCTATTGCTTCGCCAGGGGATTTTGAAGGCGTGAAGCTGGTAGCTCAGACCATTAAAGGTTGTACTATTGCTGGTTTAGCTCGAACAGTAAAGAAAGATATTGAACGAGTCTGGGAGGCAATTAAATATTCCGAAAGACCACGGATCCATACTTTTATTGCCACTTCTCCTATTCATATGCAATATAAACTGCAGCTTTCTCCCGAACAAGTTTTAGAGCAGGCAGTTGAGGCGGTAATATATGCCCGTAAGCTTTGTCCGGAAGTGGAATTTTCTGCAGAAGACGCCAGTAGGAGTGAGAAAGAATTTTTATACAAAATTTTTGAAGAAGTAATTAAAGCTGGTGCCGCTATAATAAATGTGCCTGATACAGTAGGATATGCCCAACCAGAGGAATTTGGCAGGTTAATAAAAGATTTAAAAGAAAATGTTCCTAATATTGGAAAGGTAATTATTAGTGTTCATTGTCATAATGACTTGGGATTGGCTGTGGCTAATTCTTTAGAAGCAATAAAAAATGGGGCTACTCAAATAGAGTGTACTATAAACGGAATTGGTGAAAGGGCAGGGAATGCTTCTTTAGAAGAGATTGTTATGGCTCTTCAAACCAGGAAGGATATTTATCACAAGGTTACCCGGATTAATTCCACACAAATATACCCTATTAGTAGATTGGTGAGCAAATTAACAGGTTTTACGATTCAGCCTAATAAAGCAATAGTAGGAAAAAACGCTTTTGCCCACGAGGCAGGTATCCATCAAGCCGGGATATTAAAGGAGCGGACTACCTATGAAATTATGACCCCCCAATCAGTAGGTTTAGAAAGCAATAGTTTGGTTTTGGGGAAACATTCAGGGCGGCACGCCCTTAAGAATAAGTTAGAAGAGATGGGTTATTCTTTAGATAAGGAAAAATTAAATGAAGTGTTTGAAGAATTTAAGAGATTAGCAGATAAAAAGAAAGAGATTTTCATTGAAGATTTAGAGGCAATTGTATCCGAAGAAACAATAGGTAAAATCCCAGAGACCTATAAATTGGAATATTTTCATATAAATACCGGTAATAGCACTTTACCAACCGCCACAGTAAGATTATTATACCAGGATAAAAAATTTGAAGATGCAGCTTGTGGAGATGGTCCGGTAGACGCTTCTTTTAAGGCAATAGATCGAATTACCAAGTTTAAGGTAAAATTAGTAGATTACAATGTGCGGGCTTTAACTAAAGGGAAAGATGCTCAAGGGGAAGCGACCATCAAGATAAAGGATGAGGAAGGAAATGTCTTTACGGGTAGGAGTGCGAGTACTGATACTTTAGAAGCCAGTATAAGAGCTTACCTTAAAGCAGTAAATAGAATGGCTTTTAAGTTGTAGAAGACAATGTAATAGAGTGTGTATATCGTATGTCGTATATCGTATTTCGTAAGGAAAATGAAAGAGAGAAAAAAGAGGCACGATGCATCGTGCCCACAGGTGACTTCTTCGCTTTTCGCTTTAAGTTTTTAATTTAATTAGGACAAGCATTTTATTAATCCATAACTATACGCTAAACGCTATACGCTCCACGCTAGGTTATTCACTAACGACTAATTCAAAAGGAAGTGATTGAAGATGAACAAGAAAATAGAAATAATGGATACTACCTTAAGAGACGGAGAACAAATGAAGAGTGTAAGTTATTCTCCTCAGGAGAAATTAACTATTGCCAAGATTTTACTGGAAGATGTAAAAGTAGATAGAATTGAAATTGCCAGCGCTAGGGTGAGTAAAGGAGAAGAGCAATCTGTAGCTGAAGTAGTCGAGTGGGCTAAAAAGGTGAACTGTATAAAGAAGATAGAAATTTTAGGATTTGTAGATAAGACAGAATCGGTCGATTGGATCTATAATCTTGGCGGAAAAGTAATGAATATCCTTAGCAAAGGGTCAATGAATCACTTGACAAATCAATTAAGGAAGGCCAAAGAACAGCACGTTCAAGACATAAAAGAAACTGTCGCATATGCGAATAAAAAGGGTATTACTTGTAATATATATTTGGAAGATTGGTCTCAGGGAATGATTAATTCTCGAGATTATGTTTATTATCTTATAAATAGTCTTCAAGGAGAACCAATAAAACGGATTATGTTACCTGATACACTTGGGATTCTTTATTCTTCCCAAGTTTATGAATTTATTAAAGAAATTTTAGCAAGATATCCCAATCTTCATTTTGATTTTCATGCCCACAATGATTATGGTCTAGCCACAGCAAATACTTTGATAGCCGTAGAAGCAGGTATAAAAGGAGTACATTGCACAGTTAATGGTATGGGTGAACGTACAGGAAATGCTCCCTTGGAAGAAGTACTGGTTGGGCTTCACGATTTTCTTAAAATTAAAACAAGAATTAAAGAAAAACACTTATTCCATCTTAGTAAAACAGTTGAAGCCTTTTCTGGGCAACGAATAGCTTTTAACAAACCCATATGTGGTTCTAATGTCTTTACACAGACCGCTGGGATTCATGCAGATGGAGATAAAAAGGGTAATCTTTATGTTACCTCTCTTTTTCCCGAACGGTTTAACCGTAAGAGACAATATTCTTTGGGTAAATTAAGTGGAAAATCTAATTTAGAATATAATTTAGAGGAAATTGACATTGAACTTACTAAAACACAAAAAAAACGTGTATTAGAGAGAATTATTGAACTTGGCGATAGAAAAGAAACGATTACAGCGGGGGATTTGCCTTATATCATTTCAGATGTTTTAGAAACTCCTCAAAAGAAAATCTTTGAACTAAAGTCGTGTAATATAATTACCAGTACAGAATTGAAATCCACTGCTATCATCAAATTACTATACAGAAAAGAAGAGCAAGATAAAAAGATAGAATTAGAGGAAAGTGCTCAAGGCGATGGAGGATACGATGCCTTTATGAATGCCATTAGAAAAATAGCAAAAAAAATAGATTATCCGTTGCCAACCCTTTTGGATTATACGGTTAATATACCTCCAGGAGGAAAAACAGATGCCTTAGTGCAGTGCACCATTACTTGGGGATGGCAGCAAAATCATAAAACTTTTATTACCAAAGGGATTAACCCCGATCAAGTTTTAGCAGCTATAGAAGCAACTGAAAAGATGTTAAATATAATCGCTTTCCAAAAAAAAGAGAATAGAGGACAATAGCAGTAGACTGTGTATATCGTATATAAATAGTTAATTGCTCGGTTAACAAGCAAACGGGATAACCAGGTAACTATAAACGCAATATGCAATACGCGATACGTAATATGATTCTATTCTTGTTCCTAATTTCTATTTTCTTCACTAAATACGATATACGATATACTAAAATACTATTTACTAACGACTAATTTTCAGGAGGGTTATTTTTTTGACCATACAAAGAACTTATGAAGAAATTAATACCAAAATTAGAAGCGGTAAGGCTGTAATAGTAACTGCCGAAGAAATTATTCCTATAGTTGAGAAAAAGGGAATAGAAAAGGCTACGGAAGAAATTGATGTGGTTACTACCGGTACTTTTGGGCCAATGTGTTCCTCGGGTGCAATAATTAATTTTGGGCACAGTGACCCTCCTATCCGAATGCAAAAAGTTTGGTTGAATGATGTTGAGGCTTATGCCGGGTTGGCGGCAGTGGATGTCTATTTAGGGGCTACTCAGCCTTCCGAAAGTCAAGGGATGGAATATGGAGGAGCTCATGTCATCGAAGATTTAATTTCTGGAAAAAAGATTAAATTAAGGGCTATATCCCAGGGGACAGATTGCTATCCACGGCGGGAAATAGAAAGTTATATAACCAAAGAAAGTATAAATCAAGCAGTTTTATTTAATCCTCGAAATGGTTATCAAAACTATAATGTGGCAGTTAGTACTTCTGATAGAAAAATATATACTTATATGGGGATCTTGCTTCCCAATATAGGAAATGCAAATTATTGTACCAGTGGCCAATTGAGCCCTTTGCTTAATGACCCTCAATTTAGAACTATCGGTATCGGAACTCGCATCTTTTTAGGGGGAACACAAGGTTATATAGCTTGGGAAGGAACACAATTTTATCCTCAAACGCTAAAAGACGAAGAAGGTAGAGTCATCTATAAAGGAGGAACTTTAGCAGTAATTGGAGATTTAAAAGAGATGAGCACAGATTATATTCGTGCGGCAATTTTTAAAGGGTATGGAGTGACATTGGTGGTAGGTATTGGAATACCAATTCCTATTTTAAATAGTGAAATAATGAAAAGTGTGTCTGTAAAAGATGAAGATATATGGACTGAGATAATTGATTATAGTTTTCCTCATTTAAAAAAGCCTTCTTTGGGAAGAGTAAATTATAAACAATTACGAGAAGGGAAAATTACTGTTCAAGGAAAAGATGTTTTTACTTCCCCTCTTTCCAGTTATGCTAAAGCTCGAGAAATAGCTCAAAAATTAAAGGAAGAGATACTGAAGGGAGAATTTTTATTGCAGGAGCCTATTCAAAAATTCCCGCAGGAAAGTAAGTTTAAACCCTTATTGGAAATTCACTAAAAGGGGTTCGATTCATCGAGCCGGCAATAATTTAGAATATCATTGCGAGGAACGTTAGTGACGAAGCAATCCCAGTGCCGAGATTGCCACGCTCCGATAAACCGGAGCTCGCAATGACAAAAATGCCCTACTTTAAAAGCAATACTTTGTACGAAAAAAGTTTTGAGTTTCGAACTAACGACTATTTACTATCGACTAATTTATAATTAAAAGGAATGATTTAAATGTTAAGTAAGAAAGTAATTTTTACATTTTCTCCTCAAAATGTTGAGAGACCCGTAACCTATCAGCTGATAAAAGATTATAACTTGTGGGTAAATATTTTACAGGCAAAATTTGAACCAAGTTTAGGGGGAAAATTAGTTTTAGAACTCAAGGGAGAGGATAAGCAGATAAAAGAAGGCTTAAACTTTGTCAGGCAGATAGGTGTAGGGATTGAGCTATTAGAGCAAGAGGTATTATGGGATGAGAAGAAATGTATTGATTGCGGGGCTTGTATCTCTATTTGTCCGACCGGTGTATTATCTTTAGACAAAGAAACTTTTAAGTTAAAGTTTGATTACGAAAAGTGTATTGTTTGTGGTAATTGTGTAGAGGCTTGTCCTTTACAAGCAATTAAAGTCATTTTTTAAAAAGAATTAAAGTAAGCGAGAAGAAAAGCAATGATTTTTCCTCAAACTAATAAAATAGAATATAAAGAAAGGAAATATCGAAATTTAATTGAAGAAAAGGATTTAATTTCTTTTCAAATAAAGGAAGAAGAAAGCGATCTATTTATAAGGACAAATCAAGAATTAAGTTTCTATACCCGACAGATGATTTTACACTTTAGAAAACAGATAGAGAATTATATTTATAGCTACCCCTTATTTAAAAGTACTCTTTTGCCCTATGCCCAGGATAAAAAGGCTCCCGAGATAATCCAGTCTATGATTCACTCAACAGCATTGTGCGGAGTTGGACCAATGGCTTCAGTGGCAGGAGCAATAGCTGAATTCGTAGGGAAAGAACTTTTAAATTATTCTTCTGAAGTAATAGTGGAAAATGGTGGGGATATTTTTGTTAAGAGTAATAAAGTGAGAAAAGTGAGTATATTTGCAGGGAGTTCTCCTTTTAGCCAGAGAATTATTTTAAAGATAGAGGCAAAAGAGAATTATATAGGGATTTGCACATCTTCTGGCATGGTGGGTCCTTCTTTAAGTTTTGGGAAGGCTGATGCGGTTACTGTAATTTCTGATTCTGTTTTGCTTGCTGATGCGGCTGCTACGGCAGTAGGTAATATAGTTAAAACGCAAAAAGATGTAGAGCAAGGATTGATTTATGCCCAAAAGATAAAAGGGGTAAAGGGTGTAGTAATAATAAAAGGTGATAAGATGGGTCTATGGGGAGATATTAATTTTACCGTGGTAAAATAGAATGAGAAATATGGGATGAAGAATTAGTTAATTAGAGAATAGGCCAATCAGTTAATTTATCTTTATCTTAATTGGTCAATTGGTAAATTGGTCAATTGGTTAATTTAAAAACTAAACATTTTTTATCGAAGGAGGAAATAAAATATTATGCTTACAAATAAAAAAGTTGCTATAATTGGAGTGGGAAAAATAGGGGAAACCCTTCTTAATGGTATGATCAAAAATAATTTAGTGAAGAAAGAAAATATAGTCGGCAGTACTGCCCGAGAAGAACATTCCCAAGAGATAAACAAAAAATATGGCATTCAAACTTATATTAATAATAAAGAAATGATTTTAGGGAAAGATATAATTATACTTGCGATTAAGCCCCAGATGATGAAGAAAGTACTTTCTATTATCAAAGACACAATTTCCGGAAAACAGCTAATAATATCCATTGCTGCGGCTACCAGTACTCAATTCATAGAGGAATGTTTGGAAAAGAATATCCCGGTAATCAGGGCTATGCCCAATACGCCCGCTTTAATTAATGAAGGTATGACTGTTCTTTGTCCGGGAAAGTATATTGATGAAAATCACATTCAGATGGCTATAGATATCTTTGGAGCAATAGGGTTAGTGGAGGTTATTCACCGGGAAGAATTAATGGATGTAGTTACTGCCTTATCAGGCAGTGGGCCGGCATATGCCTATATAATTATCGAGTCTTTAACTGAAGGAGGAGTAAGAATGGGTCTGCCTCGTGAATTGGCTAAAAAATTAACCGCTCAAACCTTACTGGGAGCATCAAAGATGGTATTAAAAACAGGAATGCATCCCGCTTTGTTGAAGGATGCGGTAACTACTCCTGCGGGAGTTACAGTAGATGGATTGATGGAATTAGAAGATGGAGGAATAAGAGTAACTCTTATTAAAGCAGTTAGTCGAGCAACAGAAAAATCTAAGGAAATTTCTCGGTAGAAAGGTTTTTAGAAAACTGTCAGTCTAAATACTGTAATTATAAATTATAATTTTTTTTAAGCAAGGAGAAAATAATGGGAAAAACAATTGTTGAGAAGATACTTTCGGCACATACAGATACGGATAATTTTAAGATAGGAGATATCATTAAAGCTCGGGTTGACTTTGCTTTTGCCAATGATATCACTGCTCCCATAGCACTAAAATATTTTAAAGAAAGTGGTGCCAGGCAAGTATTTGACAAAAAGAGGGTCGGTTTAATCCCCGATCATTTTGCTCCCAATAAAGATATAAAGTCTGCCGAACAGTGTAAGTTATTAAAAGAATTTGCTCAGGAATATGAAATAGAGCATTATTTTGAAATAGGAAAGATGGGGATAGAACATGCCCTTCTGCCGGAAAAGGGATTAGTTCTTCCTGGAGACGTGGTAGTAGGAGCAGATTCTCATACGGATACTTCCGGAGCATTGGGTGCTTTTGCTATCGGGGTGGGTAGTACCGATTTTGCTGCTGTTATAGCTCTTGGTGAGATCTGGCTTAAAGTGCCACCCACTATTAAATTTATCTATTCCGGAAAATTAAATAAATGGGTCAGCGGAAAAGACCTGATTCTGTACACTATTTACAAGATTGGGGTAGACGGAGCAAATTATAAGGTGATGGAATTTAGCGGGGAAGTAATTAAAGGTCTTTCTATGGATAATCGCTTTACTATATGTAACATGGCTATTGAAGCAGGAGCAAAAACCGGCATTATTGAACCGGATGAGATTACTTTGAAATATTTAAAAGGGCGGGCCAAAAGACCTTATCAAATTTACAAAAGTGATATAGGTGCCCATTATGAAAAGATTATAGAGATTGATGTTAGTAAAATTGAGCCCCAGGTGGCTTTCCCTCATCTACCGGAGAATGCTAAACCGATTAGTAAAGCAAAAGGGATTAAAATTGATCAGTCAATTATCGGTTCCTGTACCAACGGCAGAATAGAGGATTTGCGTATAGCTGCTGAAATCCTAAAAGGAAAGCAGGTTCATCCTGAAGTCAGATTAATTATTATCCCGGCTACTCAAGATGTTTATCTGCAAGCCCTTCGAGAAGGATTAATTGACATATTTATTTCTTCCGGAGCCGCAGTCAGTACTCCTACCTGTGGTCCTTGTTTGGGTGGCTATATGGGTATTTTGGCTAAAGGAGAAAGGGCAATTTCTACCACCAACAGGAATTTTGTAGGGAGGATGGGACACCCCGAAAGCGAAGTATACCTGGCCAGTCCTGCCCTTGCTGCCGCTTCTGCCATTTTAGGCAGAATAGCCGGCCCTGAGGAGGTGAAATAGAATGATCATTAAAGGAAAAGTTTGGAAATTTAAAGACAACATCGATACTGATGTAATTATCCCTGCTCGTTATCTTAATACCTCTGATCCCAAAGAATTAGCCTTACACTGCATGGAGGATTATGATTCTGAATTTGTTAAAAAGATGAATCAGGGAGATATTATAGTAGCGGGTAGAAACTTTGGCTGTGGGAGCTCTCGTGAACATGCCCCTATTGCCCTAAAAGCAGCAGGAATATCTTGTGTTATCGCCCCATCTTTTGGCCGAATCTTTTTTAGAAACGCCATAAACATTGGCCTTCCTATCTTTGAGTCCGAAGAGATTGCAGGCCAATGTTCCGAAGGCGATCTATTAGAAGTAGATACTGTAAAAGGAACGATAAAAAATTTAAACAAAGATAAGGTCTATAAAACTAATCTTATGCCTGAATTTATTCAAAATATTATTTCCTTAGGTGGATTAAGAGAATATGTCAAAGAAGAATTACAAAGGAGAGAAAAGAATGTATAATATTGCTTTAATTCCCGGTGATGGAATAGGACCAGAAATAATTAAAGAAGGTAAAAAGGTAATAGATGCAGCTTCTTATAGGTATGGAATAAAAATTAATTGGACTGAATATCCCTTTGGAGCCGAACATTATCTTAAAACCGGGGAATTGCTTCCTGATTCAGCCTTAAAAGAAATGGAAGATATGGATGCTATCTACCTTGGAGCTGTCGGTGATCCCCGAGTAAAACCTGGTATTTTGGAAAAAGAAATATTACTTAAAGCCAGATTTTATTTTGATCAGTATATCAATTTGCGTCCTATTAAGTTATATAAAGGGGTTCCTTGCCCTTTAAAAGATAAAAAATCGGAAGACATTGATTTTTATGTGGTGAGAGAAAATACCGAAGACTTCTATGTAGGAATTGGGGGACGAGTTAAAGGAGTAGAGCAAGAAGATAATTTAGAAGTCTTAAGAAAATTGTATAAGACTAAAATTAAGGTTAATTTTAATTTAGAACAAGAAGAAGAGCTGGCTTATCAGATTGGCTTAATTAGTAGACCGGGAACTCAGAGAGTGATCAAATATGCCTTTGAGTTGGCCAAGAAAAAAGGGATGAATCGGGTAACTTCAGTAGACAAAGCTAATGTATTGACTAATATCTATGGATTATGGAGAGATGTTTTTAACGAAATATCTACTCAATATCCTGATATAGAAAGAGAATTTTCCTTTGTAGATGCAATTACTATGTGGTTTGTAAGAAAGCCTGAGTGGTTTAAGGTAGTAGTTACCCCCAATATGTTTGGAGATATCATTACCGATCTAGGAGCAATGATTCAGGGTGGTTTAGGAATAGCCGCCGGAGGGAATATAAATCCTGAAGGTGTTTCTATGTTTGAACCCATCCATGGTTCTGCTCCTAAATATAAAGGAAAATCTATCGCTAATCCTATTGCTACTATACTTGCCGGGGCTATGATGTTAGATCATTTGGGAGAGATTAAAGCTGCTCAAGCCATAGAGAACGCGGTAGAAAAAGTCTTAAGTGAAGGGAAAGTAAGGTCTCATGATTTAAGAGGAAATTCTTCTACCGAAGAAGTGGGAGATGAAATAGTTAAAGAAGTTAAAAAGTTAAATATTAAGTGATTTTAAATTATATTTATTAGCTATACTGTACTAATTACCAGCTTTTATTTTTATCTTTTTTAATCATAAATATAGAGGAGAATCAAACGAATTGATCCTCCTCTATATTTATTTAATTATCTTTTTTCTTACCACTTCTCTTTCTCTCTACGCGATACGCAACGCGATATATGAAATACGAATATATTGTTGACAATATACAGTTGACAGGATAAAATACTATTAAGAATAGTTAAACCTTTTATAAGAAGGGGAGAATGATGAAAGAATATTTTGAAAATTTAGGAAACTACTTATCCNTCAAAGATAAAGTCTACCAGAATATAAAATTTCAGATTATAATCGGCACTTTAAAACCGGGTACCCGTTTACCGGAAGAAGAATTATCAAAAGCAATGAATATAAGTAGAGCTCCCATTAGAGAAACTTTTAATAGGTTGGAAAAAGAGGGATTTGTCACCATCATTCCTCGAAAAGGAGCAGCAGTCTCTAAGATTACTGCACAAGCAATAGAAGACATCTTTGAAATTAGAGAAACCCTGGAATCATTAGCGGTGAAAAAATCTATCGGGAATATATCTATAGAGAAAGTAGAAAAAGTTGGAGAGGGATTTAAAAAATTTATAAACAAAACCACCAATGCTGAAAATAGTATCCAGTATTTAAGCCTGGATAAAAAATTTCATGATCTTCTCAGTCAAAATTGTGGCAATAAAAAGCTTATTGATTTATTAGCTAACCTTCAAGAACAGATCCATTGGTTAAGGAATATTTCTCTCAAAAGGATTACTTTCGCTGGTTCAGTAGGAGAACATTTGGCTATTATTGAAGCTTTACAAAAGAACGACGAAAAACTCATACTTAAAACCCTACTTCAACATTTAGAAAGAGCCAAAAGATCTTCCCTCGAGGCGATAACTATCTATGATATTGGTGCTAAATAATTAAAGACACAGTAAATATTTATGTATTTTTTTTAAAGGGAAAAAATAAAGTGAAAATAACAAACAATCATTATGATGTAGTTATAATCGGTGGTGGTGTAGTGGGTTGTGCTATTGCCCGGGAACTATCCAAATATAAAACTAGTATTGCAGTATTGGAAAAAGAAGATGATGTCGGTTGGGGTATAAGTTGCCGAAACAGCGGAGTAGTTCACGCTGGTTTTAATTATAAATCAGGGACTTTAAGAGCCCAACTTTGTGTCGAAGGGAATCAATCTTTTGCCAAACTTTGTCAAGAACTTGATGTTCCTTACAAGAAGATAGGGAAAGTAGTAGTCGCCCAAAAAAAAGAAGAGATCAGGGAATTAAAAAAATTAAAAGCCCAGGGAGAAAAGAACAAAGTAGAAGGCTTACAAATTATTGATTCTGCTGAATTAAAAAGATTAGAGCCTAATGTTAAGGGAATAGCCGCTCTCTATTCTCCCGAAACTGCCATCACCTCTCCTTATCTATTAACCATAGCTTTAGCAGAAAATGCTCTTCGCAATGGAGTTTCCTTCTTTTTAAATACCAAGGTAAAAAATATAGTTAAGTTAAAAAATTCTGATTTTAGAATCAATACCAATAAGGGTGAATTTACTTCTTCTTACGTAATTAATAGTGCAGGTCTCTACTCCGACAAAGTAGCTCATATGGTGGAAAAAGATAAATATCGAATTTATCCTTGTCGGGGTGAATATCATGTTTTAGATAAAAATGCCTCCTGGATTATTAATCGTTTAATCTATCCGGTACCAAAGGCAGGGACAGGTGGATTAGGAGTTCATTTTACTCCTACCATTGATAAAAATATTTTAATAGGTCCCAGTAATGAATATATAAAACAAAAGGATAATCTTTCTACTACTTCTCAAATAATGAAGTTGCTTTCTACGGAAACTCAAAAATTCTTACCTTTAATCTCATCTCGAGATATTATTCGTAGTTATTCTGGTATCAGAGCCAAACAAGCTCCCCCTTCTGAAGGTGGATATTGGGATTTTGTAATAGAAGAAAGTAATTCAGTTAATAATTTTATCAATTTAATCGGTATCGAATCTCCGGGATTAGCTTCTGCCCAACCAATTGCCAAAAGGGTAGTAGAAATTATTAATAAAAAAGAGAAACTATCTCCTAATTCTAACTTTAATCCTCTTAGAAAAGGAATCCTTCGATTTGAAGAACAGGATAAAGCTACCCAAAAAGCCTTAATCGAGAAAGACCCTGATTATGGAGAAATTATCTGCCGCTGTGAAAAAGTGACCAAAAAAGAGATCTTGGAAGCCATCGATAATCCCTTAGGTGTCAAGGATCTCATTTCCATCAAATACCGGAGTCGGGCCATGATGGGGAGATGTCAGGGGGGATATTGTTTAACCAGAATCATTGAATTATTAAGGGAAAAATATCATTTAAATCCCCAGGACATCACTCTAAAAGGAGAGCATTCTTCTCTTTTGACCGGATATAGAAGTGACGAGGTGAAGATATGCTAAAAGAAAAAGAAGTAATCATTATCGGTGGAGGAGCAGCAGGACTAGCGGCCGCTGTTGCCTGTCAGGAAAAAGGGATAGAAGATATTTTAATTATTGAAAGGAATGCCTATCTTGGTGGTATTTTAAACCAATGTATCCATGATGGATTTGGTCTGGAGAAATTCAATTCTTCTCTTTCTGGTCCAGAATATGCACAAAAATATATCGATCAGGTCAAGGAGAAAAAAATCCCCTTCCTGTTGGATAGTATGGTCATTGACCTTAGCACCCAAAAAGAGGTGACTGTAATAAACCGTCAAGGATTACAGCATTATCGAGCCAAGGTGATTATACTGGCCATGGGTTGCAGAGAGAGGACTAGAGGTGCCATATCGATTCCGGGAACCCGGCCGGCAGGGATTTATACTGCCGGTGTGGCTCAGGAACTGATCAATCTAAAAAATTATATGGTAGGTCAAAAAATTGTGATCCTGGGTTCAGGGGATATTGGTATGATTATGGCCCGTCGCTTAACTTTAGAGGGAGCAGAAGTCGTATTGGTTGCTGAAAAATTACCCTATAGTAGTGGACTTCCCCGCAATATCAATCAATGCCTTTACGATTTTGATATCCCTTTACTCCTAAATCATACAGTCATTGATATTAAAGGGAATGGGCGATTATCGGAAGTGACCTTGGCTGAAGTAGGAAAAAGAGGTGGTATAATTCCAAAAAGTAAAAGAAAAGTCGCCTGTGATACCTTACTCCTTTCCGTTGGTTTGATTCCGGAAAATGAGCTTTCCCGCCAGGCAGGCATTGTTTTAAGCCTTATCACAGCAGGACCTGAAGTCGATGAAAGAGGACAGACTAATGTCCCGGGGATCTTTGCCTGTGGCAATGTCTTACAAGTGCATGATATTGTCGATAATGTCTCTTTGGAAGCAGAATATATAACCGAAGGAATTCTCGATTATTTACAGGGACGAATAAGTGAATCTCAGGAAATCAAGATGACTCTCGGTGCAGGTTTGAGATATGTCGTTCCCCAGAAAATATTTACTATCAAAGACACCATTTTTTCTTTTCGGGTGAATCAGCCGGGGAAAAAGAAGACCCTGGTATTTGAAGAAGATCAAAAATTGATTAAAAAGAAATATTTTCCCCGGGTTAATCCGGCAGAGATGCTCAGGGTAAAATTATCCTCTTCGGAATTAAAAGATATAAATAAATTAAAGGTAAAGTTGGTTTAAATATGGAAAGAAAATTTGTATGCATCATTTGTCCTAATAGCTGTCAGATAAAAGTAGAATACGAAAATAAAACGATTAAAAAAATAATCGGTGCACAATGTCCCAAAGGAGAGGCATTTGTCAAAAATGAAATAGCCAATCCTTTAAGAGTATTTGTGGGTTCGGTGAAGGTGACTAATGGGAACTTTAAACTGGTCAGTGTGAAAACGCCGATTCCTATTCCTAAAAAATATTTAAAACATATCGGTAAATTAACACATTCGCTGGAGGTAGAAGCTCCTGTGGCAATTGGTCAAACCATCGCTTTAAATTTACTGAATGAAAAGATAGATTTAGTTGCGACAAGAAAAGTGAATAAAATCATTAACTAAAAGTTGCAGGATGTATTTCAATTTATAATGGAGGAAAGGCACAGATGAGATTACACGAATATGAAGCAGAAGAAATATTTTCTAAATATGGCATTAACATTCCACTAGGAGGATTAGCCAAAACACCTCAGGAAGTAAAACAAATAGCTGAGAGTATTGGTGTGCCAGTAGTACTTAAATCTCAAGTTTTAGTAGGAGGAAGAGGAAAGGCTGGAGGAGTAAAGATTGTAGATAATTTGGATGAAGTAGATATAGTAGCTGATAAAATGCTAAAAACTGAGTTAAAAGGATATAAACCCGAAGGATTATTAGTCTTAAAAAAAGTAGATATTAAGAAAGAAATATATTTGGGGATAACTATTGATAGAACTTTAGGAACTCCTATCATTATGATATCTACTGAAGGCGGTATTAATATAGAAGAGGTTAGTAGAAAAAATCCAGAAAAAATATTTAAGTTTTTAGTTAATCCTTTGCAAAATTTATACCCTTATCAAGTGATTAGTATCGTGAAAAAAATTGGATTAACGGGGGAACCATTGGCAGAGACCGTAATTATCATAGCAAAATTGTATAAAGTATTTAGGGAATACGATGGCCTGATAGCAGAAATAAATCCTTTAGTGCTTACCGAAGAGGGAAAAGTACTTTGTGTAGATGCAGTTTTAGAGATAGATGACTCAGCTCTCTTCCGGCATCCCGAATTAAATAAAAGAAAATTAGATGCCATGAGCGAAAGAGACAAGAGATTAATGAAAAAAGGAGCTACTTTTGTTAAGTTAAATGGAAACATTGGATTAGTCTGCAGTGGAGCTGGGTTAGCTATGGCTACTATGGATATGATTAGTGATTATCCCGCGTTATCCCCAGCTAATTTTTTAGAAACTGGTGGTGGTATAACTTCTGACTTAATGGTTGATTGTATGGAGCTTGTTTTGGAGCAACCTAAATTGGATGCAATATTTATAAATCTATATGGAGGAATAAATCCTATTCATGAAGGAGCAAAAGGAATAGCCAAAGTAATTCGTGAAAGGAAATTAAATATTCCAATTGTAGCTAAAGCCTTAGGCAATCGACAAGAAGAAACTTGGGAAACATTAGAAGAAGTGGGAGTTCATATTATTAAAGAATCCGAAACTCAGAAAGCAGTAGAATTTCTCGCTAAATTATTGGGGGTTAAAGCAAAATGAGCATTTTAATCGATAAGAATACAAAGGTATTGGTTCAAGGTATTACCGGAAATATAGGTACAACTCAAACAAGATATATGTTAGAAGAAGGAACAAACATAGTGGCAGGGGTAACTCCAGGAAAAGGTGGATTAAAAGTTGAAAATGTTCCTGTATTTGATAGAGTCGAAGAAGCGGTTAATAATTTTCCAATTGATGTATCACTTTTATTTGTTCCTGCAAGAGTAGCCAAAGATTCAGTTCTTGAGGCGATTGATGCAGGGATTAAAACAGTGGTTCTAATAACCGAACATACACCTGTACATGATGTCATAGAGATGAAAGCATATGCTTTGCAGAAAAATGCTATTTTAATTGGCCCTACTACCCCCGGTATTATTACTCCCGGTGAATGTAAGATAGGTATTTTACCGGCAAATATGTTTTGTCAAGGTCAGGTTGGTATTATTTCACGAAGTGGCACATTGGCTTATGAAGTGGCAGCAAATTTATGTGCTATAGGGATAGGACAGAGTACGGTGGTTGGTATGGGTGCTGATAGGGTTGCCGGGACTAATTTAGTAGATATTTTAAAATTATTTAATCAAGATAAGGATACGAAAGTCGTAGTTATAGTAGGGGAAGTAGGGGGAACTCAAGAAGAAGATGCTTCTGAATTTATTAGGGAAGGAATGTCTAAACCGGTTGTAGCGTATATTGCCGGAATTTCTGTACCTCCAGGGAAGAGAATGGGACATGCAGGGGCAATTATCGAAGGAGGTAAAGGAAGTGCTAAAAGTAAGATTGAATCCTTGCTTGCTTCCGATGTAAAGATAGCTAAAAGGCTTTACGAAATCCCTTCATTGGTTAAGGAATTAATTTCTTAAATTGAAAGAATTTAATAATAAAATATACTATGATGCGGAGGTATAAAATAAACGAATGGTTCAAATAAATAAAGATGCTTGCAAAGGATGTGGCATATGTATTGCAATGTGCCCCGTTAAGATATTAGTATTTTCCGATGAGTTAAACAGCCGGGGAGTACATTTTCCTAAAATTACCCAGGAGGAAAAGTGTACGAAATGTGAAAATTGTATGATATACTGTCCAGATTTTGCAGTGGTGGTGAAAAAAGATGAAAAATAAAAAAAATATTGAGAGAAAAACTGATTTTATTCAGGGGAATATAGCCTGTGCGGAAGGAGCTATTGCCGCAGGTTGTAATTTTTTTGCGGGTTATCCCATTACGCCCGCTTCAGAAATTGCTCATTATATGTCCAGAAAAATGTTTGAAGTAGAGGGTACTTTTATCCAAACAGAAGATGAGCTTGCTGCCATAGCCAATATTGTAGGCGCTTCATGGGGTGGTAATAAATCGATGACTGCAACTTCCGGTCCCGGGATTAGTCTGATGTTGGAAAATATTGGCTTAGCAGTGGTTACTGAAACCCCTTGTGTTATTGTCAATGTGCAACGTGGAGGTCCATCTACAGGAAGCCCCAGCGTTGCATTCCAGGGAGATATGTTGCAACCAAAATTCGGTTCACATGGAGAATATCAAATTATTGCACTGGCCCCTTCATCTCCTCAGGAAATGTTTGATTTTACGGTGGAAGCTTTTAACAAAGCAGAAAAATATCGTATCCCTGTGTTTATTCTAGCGGATAGTTTGATTGGCCATATGAGGGAAAGAGTTGATTTTCCTCTTGATGATGAGATCATTTTAGAAGAAAGGAAAAAATTAAAAAATTACCAAGGCATACATCAGAAGATTTTTTTAGATGAAAATGTGGCACCCATGCCAATCTTTGGAGAAGGCCTTAAAGCAAACATTACCGGCTCCACTCATAAAGAGGATGGGTTCAGAAATGTCTCTGATCCAAAAATTATGGATACTGCCATAAAGAGACTCAGTAATAAGATATTAAAACATAAGGAAGATATTATAGCCGTAGAAGAAAAGTATCTTGAGGATGCAGAAGTAGCGATATTTTCTTATGGATTAGTATATAGAGCAGTATTGGAAACCGTAAATATAGCAAGAAACCAAGGATTGAAAGTTGGCAGTTTCAGACCGATTACTATATGGCCTTTTCCTCAAGAACAGGTTGAAGAATTATCTAAAAAAGTCAAAACCATCATTGTCTGTGAAAATAATTTAGGACAAATATATCCATTTGTTAAAGCTGCGGCAAATGGTAATGCAAAGATAATATTTTTACCTCCGAAAATCTTAGGCGCCCTTTATAAGCAAGAAGAAATATTAAATAAAATTAAGGAGGTTATTTCATGAAAAATACAGTTGGGCATCCTTTAAAAAAATATTTTAGAGGAGAAATAAACTACACCACCTGTTCTGGTTGTGGAAATGGTATTATCTCTCAAAGTATTTTAAGGGCAATAGATGAAATAGCCATAATTTTTGATCAAATTGCTTTTGTTTCCGGTATAGGTTGTTCGGGTTGGATTCCTAGCCCTTCATTTAATACAGATGTGCTCCATGTCACTCATGGTCGTTCTATTGCTTTTGCTACCGGATTAAAATTGGCTGCACCTCAAATGAAAGTAATTGTTTGTGCTGGTGATGGAGATACTGGTGCTATCGGAGGGAATCATTTTATCCATGCCGCAAGAAGAAATATTGATCTAACCGTGGTTTGTGTCAATAACGGAATATTTGGTATGACGGGTGGCCAAGTGGCACCAACTACTCCTTATAATTCTGTAACAACGACGACTCCCTACGGAAGTATTGAAAGACCTTTTGATCTAAGCAATTTAGCGATAGCTGCTGGTGCAACTTTTGTGGCACGTTGGACTACTTACCATGCTCGTTCTCTTAAAAATAGTATAAAAAAAGCAATCGAACACAAGGGATTTTCATTTATTGAGGTTATTTCGCAGTGCCCCGTTCAATATGGTAAAGTTATTGGTATGAGAAATGATCCGGTAAGCATGCTCATGCATTATAAGGAGTGTGCAGTGAATATTAATAAAGCTAAGAATATGAGTGCGGATGAATTAAAAGACAAAATAATCGTAGGAGAACTAGTAGAAAAGAAAAATATTCCGGAATTAACTGATGAAATAAAAAGACTGCGCAGGGAGGCTTCAAGAAAATGAAGAAAGTTGAGATAAGATTAACCGGTGTTGGTGGCCAAGGTGTTGTTTTATCAAGCGTTATATTAGGAAGAGCTGCTTCAGTATATGATAAAATAAATGCTGTTCAGACAGAAACATATGGTTCAGATATGAGGGGTGGAGATGTATGTACTGAAGTAATAATCGCTGAAGAAAGGATTATTTATCCGATCATTAATAATCCGGATATCCTGGTTGCCTTATCTCAGAAAGCATATGATGATAATTTTAATGACCTTAAAGCTGAGGGAATTATTATTACTGATTCTGATCTAGTAAATGTATCATCTCTAAAAAAAGGAATAATTTATTATCACGGATCATTTAATAAAATTGCCATTGAAGAATTAAAGAAAAAAGCAGTTGCTAATATGGCCATGTTAGGGTTTTTTCAGGAGAAAACTAAAATCGTTAGTCTTGATGCCTTGGAAAAAGCGATTGCTGATTTAGTTCCTTCGAAAACATTAGATCTAAATTTAAAAGCATTACAAATAGGCGTAAATATTGGGAAATGAAATCATTCATAATATAAAAATATGATCATAATAGATTTTATTTTATTAAGAAAGCTAATTTTAAAGGATGAATAAAATGCATAATTTAAAATTTAAAAAAATTTACCAAAAATTTGATAATAAAAAATTAAATAATATTCCTGAGTTTATTTCCGAGGAATTTAAAAGANTTCAACTAGATCGAAAAATCAAACCAGGGATGAAAATTGCCATTACTGTAGGAAGTAGAGGAATTGATAATCTTCAATTAATTATAAAAAGTATTATTAGTGAAGTTAAAAAAAGAAAAGGCATTCCTTTTATTGTAACAGCTATGGGTTCTCACGGAGGAGCAACCGCTGAGGGACAACGTAAAGTGTTGGAGCATTATGGAATTACGGAAGAAAGTATGGGTGTACCAATCCAAGCAACAATGGATACCATAGAATTGGATCATCTTGAAAATGGTTTACCGGTTCATTTTGATCGTATTGCCTATCATGCTGACGGAGTTATTGCAGTTAATCGTGTGAAGGTTCACACTGCATATAAAGGAAAAATCGAGAGTGGTTTGCACAAAATGCTATCCGTTGGTTTAGGAAATCATCGTGGTGCGGTGTTAGTTCATTCTCTTGGTATAGTAGGTCTACGGGATTATATAGTGGAATTTGCCAAAGTGATATTAAAGAAAGCACCTATATTAGCTGGTTTTGCAATTTTAGAGAACGCCTATGATGAAACCTATAAAATTGTCGGGGCTAAAATTGAAGAATTTTACCAAGTTGAGAAAGAATTGCTAAAGGAATGTAAACAGATATTACCTAAACTTCCGGTAAAAAATATAGATATTCTTATTATTCAAGAAATGGGTAAGAATATAAGTGGCACAGGGATGGATACTAATGTCATTGGTGGGATAAAAGATTTTAAGGCAGGGGAATACGAACCTCCTATAATTAAAAAGATATTGGTTTTAGATTTAACCCCAGAAACTCATGGGAATGCTTTGGGGATAGGAATGGCTGATATGATAACGAGGAGATTATATGAAAAAATAGATTTAAAAGCAACGAATATTAATACAATTACTACCACTTTCCTCGATAGAGCAAGAATTCCGATGGTCTTCGATACAGACAAAGAAGCAATTGAAGTAGGCTTAAAAACTATATGGAACTTACCAGAAACGAAACCTAGAATTATTATTATCAAAAATACTTTAAAACTTGACCAAATGTATGTAACTGAACCAATTTGGGAAGAAATAAAAAATAGGAAGAATATAACCATATCTGGAAGCTGGGAAGAGCTTAATTTCGATAATTCGGGTAATTTATTAACCAGAATTTAAAAAAGATTTGCCCCTAATTATAATTTTCGATACCTTTTTAGATAGAAAATTATAATTTATTAAAATAATAAAAAGTGCTCATAGAGAAATTTAAGGTAAAATAGGTGCTATTTTTTGATTGTTAAAACGAAGATAAAAAGTCAAATAATTATAAAGAGAGGTTAATTAAAATGGGAAAAAAATTCAAAGTTTTATTACTAGAAAATATGGATGAGAAAGGAATTAAATTTCTAGAAGAGAAAGCAGATATTTCGTATGTTAGTAAGTATGATGAAGAAACTATAACCAAAGCGTTATTAGGTAAGGATGCGGTAATTAAAAGAGATAGAGGATTTATTACCAAAAAAATGTTAGAACAATGCCCAACCGTAAAAGCTGTTGGTAGACATGGCGTTGGCCTTGATACTATCGATGTAAAAGGTGCAGAAGAATTAGGGATTTACGTTGTAAATACACCCTATGCCAACGTTGAGGCAGTAGCGGAGCATAATATAGCCTTAATGTTAGCCATAGCTAAACCTATTCTAAAAGTCGATAAAACTTTAAGAGAAGGTAATTGGAATTATGGGCATTATTTAGTAGGGGAAGAATTATTCGGTAAAAAAATAGGATTTGTTGGTTTGGGGAAGATCGGATATCGCACCGCAGAAATAAGTAAAATCGGTTTTAATATGGATGTTTATTATCATGATCTTATAAGAAATCAAAGAGCTGAAGAAAAATTAGGAGTAAAATTTGTTTCCATTGAAGAATTGTGTCAAATTAGTGATTTTATAGTTATGGCTTTACCTTTAAATAAGGAAACTGAAAAATATTTTGATAAAGAAAAATTTAATTTAATGAAGCCTTCTGCATTTTTTATCAATAATTCCAGGGGTCTCATCGTTGATGAAGAAGCTTTAATTAATGCCTTGAAAGAAAATAAAATAGCTGGGGCAGGAATTGATGTTTTTACTCAGGAACCTCCTGCGAAAGATAATCCTTTATTTAAATTAGATAATGTAGTAGTTACTCCGCATTCAGCTGCAAATACTAATAATGCCATGATTGGAATGGCCATGGTTGTAGAAGATGTTATCAGGGTTTTAGAGGGGGTAAAACCAAAGTATCCAGCTAATAACCCTAAAAAATAATATTTTTCCGTTAATAAAGTTCAATATATTATTGTAGAAGATATTAGAGTATAAGAGGAGTTTTATATAGATGAATGGTAATAGAATAATTCATCATCAAATTTTAGGTGATCTTCCAAAAAAGAAGTGAGTAGAAATTACAGTAGACGGGAAAAAAATTAAAGCAAGAGAAGGCGAGACTATTACAGCAGCCTTGATTGCTGCAAGCATAAAAGTGTTTCGTTATTCAGTAAAAAGAGATGAACCAAGAAGTCTTTTTTGCGCCATTGGTAGATGCACGGATTGCGTAATGACTGTGAATAATCAATCGAATGTGAGAACATGTATAACTCTGGTTGAAGAAGGTATGGAAATAGAGACACAAAAAGGTTTAGGGAAGAGGCAATTTAGTCATGAAAAAAGTTGAACTTGCTGTTATTGGTGCTGGTCCGGCAGGCTTAGGTGGAGCCATTGAAAGTGCAAAAATAGGAGTTGGTGTTGTCGTATTTGATGAAAATAAAAAACCAGGTGGTCAATTATTTAAACAAATACATAAATTTTTTGGCTCAAAGGAGCATATGGCTGGAATCAGGGGTTTTAAAATTGGTGAAAAATTACTGGAAGAAGCTAATAAATTGGGAATTCCAGTTTATTTAGATAACCCTGTTATTGGAAGAAATAAAGATAAGGTTATTGCTTATGTTCATAATGAGAAAATTCAATATATAGTCGTAAAGAAAATATTGGTGGCTACCGGTGCCATGGAAAATGTAATTCAATTCCCTGGGTAGACGCTACTAGGAGTTATGGGTGCTGGAGCGTTGCAAACTATGATTAATATTGAACGAGTTCTTCCCGGCAAGAGAATTTTAATGATTGGAACCGACAATGTCGGTTTGATTGTAAGTTATCAATTGATGCAAGCAGGGGCTGAAGTTATAATTTTATTAGAAGCTAATCCGGAAATCGGTGGTTACGGGGTTTATGCTTCAAAAATAAGAAGAGCCGGAGTTCCTATTTATTTACAATATACAGTTGTATTAGCAGAAGGAAAAAATTTGTAGAAAGGGCTTTGATTGCAAAAGTTAATAAAAATTTTAAGGTAATACCTGGAAGTGAAAAGGAATTAAAAGTCGATTTGATTTGCCTGGCTATCGGATTATCTCCCTTGATCGAAGTCTTAAGATTAATAGATTGTGCACAGACCTATGTCCCCGAGTTGGGAGGATGGATTCCTCTTCATAATGAAAATATGGAAACAGCTGTTTTTGGATATTTCTAAGAATTCATTTTTAAAATGTAAATCGTCAAGAAAATAGTGCACTTTTGATTTTTAAATGACAAATACGAAATAATTGTTGACAATATACAATCGACAAGGTAAAATACCATTAAGAATAGTTAAACCTTTAAAGAGAAGGGGAGAATTATGAAAGAATGTTTTGAAAATTTAGGAAACTACTTATCCCTCAAAGATAGAGTCTACCAGAATATAAAATTTCAGATTATAATCGGCACTTTAAAACCGGGTACACGTTTACAGGAGTAAGAATTATCAAAGGCCATGAAGATTAGTAGGACTCCCATCAGGGAAGCCTTTAACCGATTAGAAAAAGAAGGATTTTTGGATAGACATGCAGTATATAGATAAAAGTGTACTAAAAATTAAATAAGTCTATTTTTTATCAAAGTAGAATATCTATAATACTATTATACTAAAGCAAGTAGCTATATTATTTAGGATTTAGCATTAGAGTAGTACTCTTTCTCTATTCCAAGAGATGCACTAAGTAACACATCCTAATTATACTAACCATCCAACTATCAATCTTCTATCATTATTTGACCTAAAATTAAATATTTTATTCTGGATGAAGGTAACAGGAGAGACCTTATGGGGTGTTTATGAGCCAATAAGAAATCCCTTCCTAGGATAATGTTTGGTCTATTCAAATGATTAAGATTCAGCAGAAGTTTAATTCTTCTAAAAATAAGTGACATTCAGCAAATAATTTCAAGTGAATTAAATAGGATAATGTTTTACTAAAAATATTAATTTACGAGCTTTACAAAGTGACCAGAAAATAGAGTAAAAATATTCTTGTGATAGAATTTAGAAGAAATAAAAAGGAGTAATTTTATGTCAACTGAATATTTAAGTGAAAGAGTAAAAGGAATATTTCTTTCGAAAATAAGAGAAGTAATGGAAAAAACTAAAAGGTTAAAGGCAAAAGGTTTAGATATTGTTGATTTTTCAATGGGAAGAACGGATTTTGATACACCATATCATATAAAAGAAGCAGCCAAAAAAGCTTTAGACCAGGGTATGGTTCATTACACCACAAGTGTGGGCACTATTTCTTTAAGAGAAGCAATAAGCTTAAGAATGAAGCAAGATTATAATTTAGAAACAAACCCTTCTGAAATTATTGTAACAACAGGATCTACAGAGGCAATTTATATTGCTACTCAAACCATGTTAAATCCTGGGGATGAGTTTTTGATACCAGACCCAATGTATGTGTATTATGAAGGTTGGTCTTTTTTAGGTGGAGCGAAATCAGTTAATTTTCCTTTTGATATACTTATTAATAATCCTCAAGCTCTAAAGCAATATATTACTGAGAATACGAAACTACTTATACTTACTTCTCCTCACAATCCAACTGGGCAAGTCATAAAAAAAGATTCTTTAGAAATTATTGCTGATTTAGCAAAAGAAAATGATTTTTATGTGATCTCTGATGATGTATATTATAAAATATTATATGATAATCTTGATTATTGTAATATTGCTTTGTTTGAAAAAATGAAAGAAAGAACAATGATTATCGGTAGTCTATCTAAAACCTATTCCATGGATGGCTGGAGAGTGGGTTATTTAATAGGACCCAAAGAAATGATTGATCAAGCATTAAAAATGCATCAACATGTTGAAAATTGCCCCAATACCTTTGTACAGGAGGGTGCCAAGATAGCTTTAACCTCTTCACAGAGTTGCGTGGACAAAATGGTGTCAGAATTTGACAGAAGAAGACGCTTAATGATGTCCTTCTTTGATGAACTTAAGATCCCCTATGCCAGACCTCAAGGTGCATTTTTTATTTTTCCCAATATTTCCAAATATGGAATGACCTCAAAAGAATTTTGTGATTTTTTACTAGAAGAAGCTAAATTAGCTGCAGTTCCAGGCGATGCTTTTGGGAAATATGGAGAAGGATATGTTCGATTTGCTTATACGAAATCATACGAAAATATTGAGAAAGGACTAAATCGTATAAAAAAAGCCCTAGATAAGTTAATACTTTAAAAAATAATCTTATTTTATCATGTAAAACCAAATAAATTTTTCTTTAAGAGGATAAAATAGATTCTGTTTAAATGGTAAAAATTCGGCAAAATTTTGATTCTTCTATAATAAATGATATTTAATTCACAATTTCAAATGAATTAAAAAAGATTAGTTTTGTGGCCAGGGTAAAAACTCTATCCCAGCGATTGATGCGGTTAAGTCCACTCTTGGGGGGAGGGGGGATTCTTTCGTCCTAAAATTTTAGAGATCTGTTTATATGATTTCAAGTAAGTATTCTATTAACAAGCTGAGTAGTTACATTTCTTTTAAAATAGCAATGACTACCAGTTAATCAATTAGAGGAGAGGGGGGATATATTATATGTAAATAATAATCTTATTATACTAACGTTAGAATAACGCAATTTACTGTATTATTCTTAAAAAAAAGGAGGAGAAAAATGAATTTGAGTTTAAAAAAAGTAAAAATAATATCAATATTTATTTTATTAACAATTTTTATGTCTCTAGTGTGTGGAATTAGTTATTCTCAGGAAGTGCAATTAACATTCGCCTCTTATTGTCAGCCAGCAACGCATTCCTATCCTATTATTGTTTTGGCTGCTGAATTAGGTAAAGAGGGCATTGGTGAAAATGTTACAGTAATATCTCCCGGAGGTGCTCAAGCAACAATGGCTGCTTTATACAACAATGAAGTTGAAGTTGCAGCCATTGTAGGTGATGCTATATATGAATATATTCATAATACTGGGCCGTGGGAAGAAATATCAACTACAAATAATGTAAGAGCTTTATATACAATAGATATAGGCGATAACCCTATAGCCGTAAATGCAAATGAAGATATATATAATGTATCGGATTTAGAAGGCAGAAGAGTTTTTTTAGGATTTCCGGGATCTACGCATCGTGCTAATGCTGAAATGGCAATTTTGAAAGCCCTTGAAATAGACGTTATAGATGTTGTGGGTGATTTAAGGATGGGAATTGACGCAATGAAAGACGGAAGAGCTGTTGGCTTTGTTAAAACAGTAGTTGGTACAAGTCTTGATGCTAGCCATATTGAAATGATGACTTCTGTACCTTTGAGAATAATTGGATTTACAGAAGAACAAGTCACGAAAATTCAGTCCAAGTTTCCATGGCTATCATATAGAGAACTTCCAAAAGGTTTTTACTCACAATTACCTGACAATGATCCAGTAATTGTCAATACTTCGCCAAGAATTATTGCATGTCAAGATACTTTTTCTGAAGAATATGCCTACAATTGGACTAAATATACGATAGAAAATTGGGATAAATTTGTTGAGCTTAATCCAGTGCAGATGTCTCATGATCCGTTAAAAACTCTTGAACTCATGACAAAAGTTGATCAATTATTTTTACATCCTGGAGCAATTAGATACTATCGGGAAAAAGGTGTTAAAGTTCCTAAAGAATTGATTCCACCTGAAATGAAATAATTTTTTTACTAAACTAAACATAATATAGGAGAATATCGCGGAATTTTCTATAGCGAAATAAAATATGGTGGTGATATTTTAATATCGCCACCATATTAATCATTAAATTGTGGATTACAAATACATTTA
>ASPA01000008.1 GCA_000405605.1 Atribacteria bacterium SCGC AAA255-G05 | reverse complement strand
ATAAGGTAGAGACAGAGCGTGCCGTGTCTTCTTGTGCTAATTAACGGTTAAAAAATATTAACCAGGCGTCTCGCCTGTTCTGCTTTGGGTTACGATACATCGTAGTCCCGTTTCTGAATTCTGATTCTTTTAACGCAATACAATATACGAAAAAAGATTTTGAGTTCTGTATTTTTCTTTTCTCTTTTTTCTTCGCTATATACTATATACTCGATACTCGATACTCGATACTTTTTGATAAACGACTAAACAAGGAGAAGACCTATGAAATTTTGGGAAAATGATACTATCGCTGCTATCTCTACCCCAATTGGGGAGAGCGGAATCGGCATTGTCAGAATAAGCGGCCCAAAAGTATTAGAAATAACCCAAGAGGTATTTAGAGATAAAAATTTAAATAAAACAAAGATTAAAAGTTTCTTCAGCCATACCGTTCATTACGGATTTGTAATAAATCCGGAAAGCGGGGAGAAAATTGATGAGGTTATTTTAGTTTTAATGAAAAAACCCCAAACTTATACCCGGGAAGACACCGTAGAATTTAATTGTCATGGGGGGATACTCTCTCTCAGGAAAGTTCTTGAAACAGTGATTAATTGTGGGGCAAGGATGGCTGAACCGGGAGAATTTACTAAAAGAGCCTTTTTAAACGGCAGGATTGATTTAAGCCAGGCGGAAGCAGTAATTGACCTGATTCAGGCCAAAACCGAGAGGAGTTTAATTTCTTCGTTAGCCCAATTAGGCGGGAGCCTGAAGAAGAAGATTGTAGATTTGAGGAATAGGTTGATAAGGATTTCCGCAGAGATTGAAGCCCCCATGGATTTTCCCGATCAGGACATTAAAGAGATAAGCCCGAAAAATATAGAGGAAAATATAAGTTATATTTTAAAAGAGGTTAATTCTCTCATAGAGACTCTGGATTATGGGAAAATACTCAAAGAAGGGATAAGTGCTCTGATAGTCGGCAAGGCTAATGTTGGGAAATCCAGCCTTTTCAACACTTTATTAAGAGAAAATCGTGCTATTGTTACCCATATTCCGGGAACAACCAGAGATGCCATCGAGGAGCTAATAAATATTAAAGGGATAGCTTTTAAAATTATAGATACAGCCGGGCTTAAAAATCCAGAAAATATCATAGAAAAGATAAGTATTAAAAAGATGATGAAACATTTAAAAGAATCCAACCTAATTTTGGCTATGTTTGATACAAGCGTTCCCCTGTCTTCGGAAGACAAAGAAGTAATTAAAGAGATAAATAAAGAAATAAATGAAAATAAAAAGGTTATAGTAATTGAAAATAAGATAGATTTGAATGAAAAGATTGATAGAGAGAAGTTGTTCGATCTTTTAAATGTTAAAGATAGCATAAAGATGTCTTTAGAAGAAAAGATTGGTATAGAAGAGTTAGAAGAAAAGCTGGCCAGGGCAGCTATGGAGGGGTTAGTAATACCAGAAAACGGAGTAATTATAAATAATGTGAGGCAGGCGAACCAATTAAATAGAGCAAAACAGGCATTAGAAAATGTATTGGCAGGATTAAAAGAGAAAATAACCTATGATTTTTTAACTATCGATTTAAAAGATGTCCTGGATTCTTTGGGTGAAATTACCGGAGATTCTTTAAGTGATGAAATAGTCAATGATATATTTTCTCGTTTTTGTATAGGGAAATAATAGATTAATTTTGTATAATAAGGCAAAAAAATTTTTCTTAAAAGGGTAATGTTCCACGTGGAACATTTTAAAAACTGATTGTGAATAAACTGTGGAAAACTTAAAATTAATTAGAATCTAAGCTTTTAAGCTATTTCCTCAATTAAATTAGATATCCGCACAAAAAATAAGTCAAAAAATAACTTATGTAAAATGTTTAACTACCATGTTTTTAACAACGGATTAAGATTTTACCAATTAAAAAAAGTTTTTTGATTGTAGTTTTTTAATTTTTGAATTAAACTGGGTTTAAATCACAATATTTACTATTATTTAATTTATGTGGATAAATTGTGGAAAAGCACAACTAGTCGTTAGTGAATAGTCGTTAGTTAGTGAGAATACAGCATGTAGTATCTAGTATATAGTAAAAAACGAAAAGCGTAAAACTAAATTCGCATCTTGTATCTTGAGAATCGTATCGCGTATCGCGCACTGCGTGAGAAAAGTTACTCTGTTGGCCAGTTAAAATTAATTCACCAATTCACCAATTAAAATAGTCGTTAGCATTAATACAAGTTATTGGTTTATAGTTTTTAGATAAGAATCAGTTTTTAAGTAAGTGAAATCGCATTGCTTATTGTATTGACTGGTAGATCGGAAGACCGGGCGACCGGTAGACCATTTTTACTCGATATTCGATACCTTCTTATCTTTTTCTTTCTTAACTAAACGCTATATGCTGTACGCTCCACGCTAGATTTATTCAATAATGACAATACAATCGGCCAACAGGAAAACTGGTTAAACGGGTAACTAATATAATTGGCAGATTGGTAGATTAGAAAAAGAGGAGAATTTTTTTTGTTAAAAGACGATGAAAATATTTTAATAGACGGTGCCCAAAAAATGGGAATTAATCTCTATAAAGAGCAGATCAAAAAATTTTCCCGATTTTTAGAGTTACTGGTCCAATGGAATCAAAAAATAAACTTAACTTCTTTAAAAACACCCCGGGAAATAATTATTAAGCACTTCTTAGATTCTATTAGTTGTGTAAAAGTTATTAATAAATATAGTGATACAGAAGGAATAAATATTATTGACGTGGGAGCAGGCGCAGGCTTTCCGGGTATGCCAATTAAAATAATATGTCCTTCGATTAGATTATCTCTCCTGGAAGCAAGAAAGAAGAAGGCCGTATTTTTAGAAAAAATAATAGGAGAAATGAATTTTCAGCAAGTTGAGATACTTAATGGGAGAGCAGAAACTTTCGGAAAAAGCGAAGATTACCGAGAGAGATATGATATAGCCATATCCAGAGCAGTAGCTCGCTTAAACGTTCTCAGCGAATATTGCCTTCCCTTGGTGAGAGTGGGGGGATTGTTTGTAGCTCAAAAAGGAAGGTCATATAAGGAAGAAACAGAAAAAAGCCTTAAGACAGTACAGGTTTTAGGCGGAGAGTTGATTGGAGTGGAAAATGTTCTAATTCCTTTTATAAATCAAGAAAGATATCTTCTAGTAATTAAGAAAATAAAAGATACTCCTTCAGAATACCCCAGAAAATTAGGTTTACCTCAAAAAAGACCTTTGTATTTTTGAAACATTTTTGATAATATAAGTAATATATTATAAACAAGTAAAAACGAAAAGCGAAAAACGCAAAACTAAACCCGTATCTCAGGAAGAAAAAAGAAGTCAGGAGCCAGGAGTCAGAATTCAGGAGATAAGATAATATCGAGTAGATAGCAAATACATATCTCATATTTCGTGAATCGTATCTCGCTTAGGATTGGTTAATTGGTTACCCGATTAGCTAGTTAGAAGATTAAGATACAGATAAAACTTTGGAACAAATCCTGTGCTAAAAAAAATTATTAAATAACCCGGGGAGGATGAGTTCCACTCCTACAAAAATACAATATATTCTTGTCATTACGAGAAATTTTAGTCAGCCTGCCCCATGCGAAAGCAGGGGAAGCAATCTCAATCCGGGATTGCCACGCTCACTTTGTTCGCTCGCAATGACAGAAAAGATAATAAACTAACAACTAATGAATTAAAGTCTGAAAACTAAAAACCGTTAACCGAAAACTTGCATTTAATCTCAACGAATATAATCGGTCAATCGGTGAATCGACAAATTGGTGAATTAGTATTAACTGGTAAGCTGGCCAACCGGTAACTGGTTAACTATATTCCTTGCAAACGTAAACTTATATTAATAAACAAGCGTTCCACGTGGAACATTAATTATCATGAACAAATGTTCTATCTGTAATATCTGTGTAATCATAATTTAATTATATTCCTTGATTCTTTGATTCGTTAATTAATTACTTGGTTAGTCGGTTAAGATAATTAGCATATAGCGTTAAGCGTAGAGTTTTGAATTTTGAATTCTGATTTTCTTAACGCGATACTCGATACGCAATACGCGATACGATTCACCAACGACTAATTTGTAATACGAGTAATCATTTTAGGAGAATATCTATGACCAAAGTCTTGGCAATCACCAACCAAAAAGGTGGAGTAGGCAAAACTACTACCGCGGTAAATTTAAGCACTTCTATCGCCTTACACAAAAGAAAAACTTTGTTGATCGACATAGACCCCCAGGGGAATACCAGCACTGGCATAGGTTTGGATAAATCAAAAGTTAAAAGATGTATTTATGATGTTTTGATTAATCAAGCCCCGATAAAAGAAATCATTTTACCGACCCAGGTAAAATATTTAGATATTTTACCTTCCACCATTCAATTAGCCGGGGCAGAAATAGAATTAGTAAATTATATCTCTCGGGAAAACAAATTAAAACACGCGATTAAATCAATTATCAATAATTATAATTATATAATCATTGATTGTCCGCCTTCTCTGGGCCTTTTAACCCTAAACTCTCTTACTGCCGCTGATGCGGTTATTATTCCTATACAGTGTGAATATTATGCCTTGGAAGGTATTGGGCAATTATTAAATACTATAAATCTGGTCAGAGAGAATTTAAATTCATCTTTAGAAATCGAAGGGATTTTACTGACCATGTATGATAGCCGCACAAATCTTTCCCGCGACGTTGTTGGGGAAGTTAAAAAACATTTTAAAGGAAAGATATTTAAAGCAGTTGTTCCGCGAAATGTCAGAGTGAGCGAAGCCCCCAGCTACGGCAAGCCCGTTGTTTTGTATGACGCAAAATCCAAAGGGGCAATGGCTTATAAAAAATTAGCCCGAGAGGTGATATCAAATGAGTAAAAGAGGATTAGGGAAAGGGTTAGAAGCCCTTATACCTAAGGCTGAACACAAAGAAAAAGGATTTGTAATCGAAATGGATACAGAAAGTTTAACCCCTAACCTTTTTCAACCCCGTAAAAATTTCGATAAGGAAAAAATGGAGGAACTGAAAGAGTCAATTAAAAAACACGGAATAATTCAACCAATTGTTGTAAGAAAAATGGCTAACGGATATGAAATAGTTGCCGGAGAGCGGAGGCTGAAGGCTGCCAAAGAGATCGGATTAAAGAAGATACCGGCAATTATAAAAAGTATTAACAATGAAAAAAGTCTAGAAATTGCCCTGGTGGAAAATATTCAAAGAGAAGATCTTAATCCTGTTGAGCAGGCCAACGCCTTTAAAAGATTGGTAGATGAGTTTGATCTTACCCAGCAAGAATTGGCAGATGTAACCGGAAAGAGCAGGGCTTTGATCGCCAATACCATAAGACTATTAAAATTGAATTCGGAGATACAAAAAAATATTTCTGAAGGGAAAATATCTTTCGGTCATGCTAAATTATTATTAAGCATAGAAGATGAAGAAGTACAAAGAGCGGTGTGTGATAGAATAATTGCTAATGATTTGTCGGTAAGAGATACCGAGCGCTTGATAAAAAATATCGGAAAAGTACAAAAAAAGCAATTTAAAGTTAAAAATATTACCATCGAACACTTCCCCGAGGTAGAGGGAAGATTAAGAGATGTTTTAGGGACCAAGATAAACATATTATATGATGGTAAGAAAGGGAAGATAAGCATAGAATTTTATAGTAAAGAAGATTTAAGAAGAATCGCCAGCCTGTTGTTAAAAGAAAAATAAATTAGTCGTTAGTGAATAAAGCTAGCGTGGAGCGTACAGCGTTTAGCGTATAGGTGCGGACAATAAGTATAAGAAAAATACAAAAACAAGATTCTTAGTTGCAACTGGAAAGTCTTCGGTTTTCGGTTGTTAGCAGAGTATGAGTAGAAAAAAACATAAAGGATGGTTTAAAATGAGTAAAGAAAGTTTTAATAATTTTATTTTTGTTTTGTTTTTAGTAGTTGTAGTTTTCATCTCCGGAATTTTTTTGGCACTTTCTTTGAGATTATTTTCCTTAGAAAGTCTTTTCTTTAAAACAAATTATTTGATCTACTCTAGCTTCTTTAGCCAGATTATATTGGGCTTGCTAGGGGTGTTGTTATTTTTTTTAGCCATTTATTTAATCTACCAAAAAGTTAAAACTGATAAGGGAATTTTATCCGTAATACAAAAGACTTCCTTTGGAGAAATTAAAATTTCTATCGGATCTATAAAACATTTGACCTTAAAAGTAATTAAAGGGATAGAAGAAATTACAGAAACCAAGCCAGAAATAAATATTTTAAAATCCGGGGGGATAAACATAGATCTTCATCTTTCTGTAAAGCAGAACGTAAACATTCCTGAACTTTCAGAAAAAATTCAAGGAAAATTAAAAGAATATCTCTTGGAAACAAGTGGGATAGAAACGAAAGAAATTAAAATACATATAGATAAAATATTTTACGAAGACAAAAAATAGTGTATTCCTTTTACCTTATTTTAAGGCAAATAGAAGGAATTAATAAGGACGGTGAGTAAAAATGTCAGATAAACAGGTTATTAAAGACAACCCCCAAGAACGAGAATTGGGAAATGTAACTGTTTCCAAAGAAGTAGTAGCCATAATTGCTGCCCAGGAAGCTATAAAAATTAAAGGAGTGGTTGGTATTACCAGCGGGTATAGAAGCAAATCAAACAATGTATTGCCCAGGAAGGACCTGACTAAAGGGGTGGAAGTGTGGATGAAACCAGGAGAAGCAGCGATTACTATTTCTATTATTACTGCCTATGAAGTAGGAATTTTTAAAGTAGCTGAAGAGGTGCAGCGTAGAGCAAAAGACGCTATCTATGCCATGACCGGATTAGAAGTTCTCAAGGTAAACGTTAATGTTCAAGGGGTTAAATTTAAAGAAGAAACAAATAAACTAAAAAAAGAAAAAAAAGAAAAAGAAGAAAAGAAGAAAGAAACAGCAAAATAAATTACAGAAAGAATAATTTGGTGAAATTCAAGTGACAGAAGTTATAAAATTATTAACCGTAATCGCAGTAATGATTTTTTTAATAAGAAAGAAATGGAATTTAGGGTATATTATATTGTTAGCCTCCTTATTGTTGGGGTCATTATTCGGATTGAATCCCAAAGAAATGGGAATTAATTTTTTACAGGCTATGGTGGATCCGACAACTATTCAACTAGTTGGAATTATTGTGTTGGTTCTTCTGTTAAGCAGTATTTTAAGAAGGATAGAAAGCTTAAGGAATATAGTTGATTCTCTCCAGAGATTAGTAAAGGACTACAGATTGATATTGGCCTTTATCCCTTCTTTTTTGGGTTTACTGCCCATGCCGGCCGGAGCCATGTTTTCTGCTCCTATGGTGGATGAGGTAGGAGGCAGGATGGGTCTTGGAGCAGAGGAAAAAACTTTTGTAAATTACTGGTTTCGCCATATTTGGGAATTTGTTTGGCCTCTCTATCCTAGTATAATATTATTTTCTGCCTTATTAGGGGTAGAAGTTCGAGAGATTATAATAATTCAATTTCCCATATCTCTTGTTGGTCTTATACTGGGCTTGATCTGGGAGCAAAGATATCTTAAGAAGGATGAAACAAGTGATAAAAGAGGGGAGTTTGGCTTAAATATAAAAAAACTGTTTTTAAGTACCTGGCCCATCCTTTTAGTTACATTCCTGGTTGTAATTATAAAGATAGATTTGTTAATTTCCCTGATTCTAGTTATCCTATCCTTAGTTTTATTAAACAGGTCTAAAATGAAGGTAGAAGTTATACTGGAGATTATCAAAAAAGATATTCCTCTAAACACAGCAGTTTTAATAATTGGCATAATGATCTTTAAGAGAATATTAGAAACTACCGGAGCAATTATGATTATCCCCGGATTTTTTACTGAATTAGGTGTTCATCCTCTGGTTATTTTGTTTTTTATTCCTTTTTTAACCGGAATGCTTACCGGGATTACTTCTGCTTTTGTCGGAATAGGATTCCCGGTCCTTCTGCCGTTTATTGTTATCCAGGGAGAGGTTAATCTTAATTATGCTATGTTTGCCTTTGTTGGCGGTTATATGGGTATGTTGATTTCTCCAATGCATTTATGTTTGGTAGTAACTAATGATTATTTTAGATGTATTAAAGATAATAAAAAATGAAAACACTATAATAAAACTAAATGACCCGCTTAATCCGGCAATTATTACTCCAGATGAAGACAAAAATTATATTTATATTTTGATGCCGGTAAGGGCAGAGTAAAGGGAAAAAAGTTGCATTTTAAAAAAGTAAAATTGAAAAACTACAGAAATTTTTCTAACCTGTCTATAGAGTTTGACCCCAATCTTAATATTTTTACCGGAAATAACGCCCAGGGCAAGACTAATTTATTAGAAGGGCTAAATTTAATAATTAAGGGAAGCTCTTACAGAACAAAAGAGGACAGGGAAGTAATAAAGTGGAACAATGAAGGCGCTTATCTGTTTGGAGAGATTAATAAAGACGATGAAAACATCCAAGTAGCTTTAGCTTTAGAGAAAAAACCGGAAGATTTTTATAAAAATAAAATGATTAAAACGATAAAAATAAACCAAAATATCCGGAAAAAAACTGCTCTAAACAAAGAATTTAAAGGGGTGGTATTTTCTCCTGAGCATCTACAGATAATAAAAGGTGCCCCTTCTTTAAGAAGAAAATTTTTAGATGAACAGATATCCCAAATTTATCCCTTGTATTATAGGTATCTTTCAGAATATTATAGAATTTTGGGACACCGTAATAATATATTAAAGAAAGAAATTAATCAAAAAAAGAAGAGAGAGCAACTCCTTATGTGGGATCCCCGGCTGATAGAGAGGGGATCTTTTTTAATTTTAACCAGAATTAAATTTATAAAAAAGATAAATCGCCTGGCTCATAAATTTCATCAAAAAATTACCAAAGAAAAAGAAAATATAGAACTAACCTACCAAAGCAATATATCGAAAGATCAAGAAGAAAACATTTCTTCGATAAGCAAAGAATTTAAAGATAAATTAGAAGAATACAGAGAGAAAGAAATAGAACAGAGGGCTACTTTGCTCGGCCCCCACCGGGACGATTTTTCCGTATACATCAACGGATTTAATGTCGCTTCTTACGGTTCACAAGGCCAGCAACGAACAGCAGTTTTATCTTTGAAATTGTCCGAATTAGAACTAATTAAGGAAAAGGGGGGGGTTTATCCTATATTTTTTTTAGATGATGTTATGTCCGAATTAGATGAAGACAGAAGGCATTTCTTATTAGGATTAATTATTGACAAAAAGGTCCAGACTTTTATTACCAGTATAAATTTGGATTATTTTAACAGTAATATCAAAGAAAAAAGCAGGATATTTAAAATAGAAGAGGGGAAGATAATTAATTTATGAAAAAGAAAGACATAGTCCCCTTTAAAGCCGCCTTAGATAATTTTTTAAAAGAGAAAAAATGGAGTAAAAAGATAAAAGGGTATCAGATAGTTAGTAATTGGGAGAATCTGGCGGGCAAGGAGATTGCCCGATCTTCCCAGCCGATTAAAATACAGGACAAGTGCCTTTTTCTGGCTGTAAAAAGCAATGTTTGGGCTAACGAACTGAATTTAAGAAAAGGAGAGCTTATTGAAAAAATCAACCGTGAAGCGGGGGAAAAAATAATTTCTAATATTATGTTTAAGATCCGAAGAACCCAGTTTAAAGACAATTGAACAGAGGCTTAAGAGAGATATAAAAAGAGGGGAGAATTTTGACATAAGGGCCATAATATAGTAAAATTAATCAGGTTTTTAGAATAATAAATTAAATCTTCATATAAATTATAAAAATAAAAACCGTAGCGGCAAGCTGCGGTTTCATTTTGATGGGAGTTTATAGCATTGTCAAAAAGAAAAAATAAAACTAATAATATAGATAATCAATATACCGCTAAACAGATACAGGTTTTAGAGGGCTTAGAGGCAGTCAGAAAAAGGCCCAGCATGTACATCGGGAGCACTTCCAGTAGAGGACTACACCATCTTTTAGATGAGGTAGTAGACAACAGTATCGATGAAGCAATGGCTAACTATTGTAAAAAGATAGAGGTGATTATCCACCTAGACAACAGCGTTACTGTAACTGATGACGGCCGAGGAATACCGGTAGATATTCACAAAGAAACTAAATTACCGGCGGTAACCATAGTAATGACCAAGCTTCACGCCGGCGGCAAGTTTGGAGGCAGCGGATATCGGGTCACCGGCGGACTGCACGGAGTAGGAATTTCAGTGGTAAATGCCCTTTCGGAATGGCTGGAAGTAGAGGTATACCGGGATTCAGGAATATTTTTCCAGAGATTTGAAAGGGGAGATGCCGTATCCGAATTAAAAAAAATAGGAAAATCTTCCCGTACCGGAACTAAAATTACCTTCAAGCCTGACCCGACTATTTTTGTTGAAGACACCACCTTTAATTTCGATAGCATTACTCATCGGCTAAGAGAAATCGCTTTTTTAAATGCGGGGGTTAAAATTAACTTAAAAGATGAAAGGGAAGAGAATAAAGAAGTTTCTTATAAATACACCGGAGGGATAAGCGAATATGTCCGCCATTTAAACAAAAACAAAGACCTTTTATTTCCAAGTCCTATCTGTTTTACTGGGAAGAAGGACGATATAGAAGTAGAGGTCGCATTACAATATAATGATGGTTATACAGAAAATATCCTTTCTTTCGCCAATAATATAAATACCGAAGAAGGCGGAACCCATTTAGCAGGATTTAAAGCCACTATAACCAGAATAATAAATGATTATGCCCGTACCAATTTATTACCTAATGGTAAAAAATCACCTTTAAAAGAAGGAGAAAACAATCTTTCCGGCAATGATGTAAGAGAGGGCTTGACCGCCGTAATTAGCGTAAAACTATTAAACCCTCAATTCGAAGGTCAAACTAAAACCAAGCTGGGAAACAGTGAGGTAAGGGGGGTAGTATCTTATGTTGTCGGAGAAGGCCTAAACAATTTTCTTAACGAGAACCCGAGTGTAACCAAGAAAATACTAGCTAAATCCGTTTCTGCCTTAAATGCCAGAGAGGCAGCCAGAAAAGCTCGAAATCTAATCCGCCAAAAAAACGGAATATTGGGATTGGGAACTCTTCCCGGAAAATTAGCCGATTGTTCAGAAAAAGACCCTCTGTTCAGAGAGATATTTTTAGTGGAGGGTGATTCCGCAGGAGGCTCTGCCAAACAAGGTAGAGACAGGAGATTCCAGGCCATTCTGCCCTTGAGGGGTAAAATATTAAATGTAGAAAAAGCACGTTTGCATAAAATATTAGATAATAACGAAATAAAATCCATGGTTACCGCTTTAGGCATAAACATCGGGGAAGACTTAGATATTGAAAAACTAAGATATTATAAAATTATTATAATGACCGATGCAGATGTCGACGGAGCCCATATAAAAACTCTACTTTTAACCTTCTTCTTCCGTTATATGAAACCGTTAATCGAAAGAGGGAATATTTATATTGCCCAGCCCCCTCTCTACAAAATTGAACATAATAAAGAAAGTTGTTATTTATATGACGAGCAGGAATTAAAAGATAAGTTAAAAGAGATAGACGGCAACCCTCGAATTCAGAGGTATAAAGGTTTGGGAGAAATGAATCCTGAGCAGTTATGGGAGACCACCATGAACCCGGGAAACCGAGTTTTAAAGAGAATAGAGCTGGAAGATAATATAGATGCAGAAACTATGTTTACAGTTTTAATGGGAGACAAAGTTGAGCCCAGAAGAGAATTTATTTATAAACATAGCTTAGAAGTGAAGGATCTGGATTTTTAAATTCGTCGTTAGTGAATAGTATTTAGTGAAGAGGAAGAGAAGATAACGTATAGACGAAGCAATCTCGATCCGGGATTGCCGCGCTCGCTTCGTTCGCTCGCAATGACAGAGAAGACAATAAGCCGACAACTGATGAATTAAAGTATGAAAATTGAAAACCGTGTGAACTCAAAACTTGTATTTAATAATAATGCTTAAATTAATAGGTCAATTGGCAAATAGGCAAATTGGTGAATAGAAAAATAGGTCAATTGGTTAATTGGTCAATTGATAAATTAATGAATTGGAGAATTATGAAAGAAGAAGAAAAAGATAATTTAGATAATAATAAAGAAGAAAAAGAAGAGCTCAAAGAAGAACTTACAGACACAAGCAGGTATTTGCCCACTGATGTCGGAAGGGAGATAAAAGAAGCCTATCTCAGTTATGCTATGAGCGTAATAATTGGGCGGGCTTTGCCTGACGTCCGTGATGGATTAAAACCGGTTCATCGCCGGGTATTATATTCTATGGAAAAAATGGGCAATACGCCCGATAAAGCTTATAAAAAATCGGCCCGAATAGTAGGTGACATAATAGGTAAATACCATCCTCATGGCGATATAGCAGTATATGATACACTTGTAAGAATGGCCCAGGATTTTTCCTTTCGTTATCCTTTGGTCGATGGTCAGGGAAATTTTGGTTCGATAGATGGCGACTCCGCAGCCGCCCAAAGATATACCGAAATTCGAATGTCCAAAATTACCCAGGAATTATTAGCGGACATAGATAAGGAAACGGTTGACTTTGCTCCCAATTACGATAATTCTCTCAAAGAGCCGATAGTTTTGCCGGCAAAAATTCCCCAACTTTTACTTAACGGTTCTTCGGGAATTGCCGTAGGAATGGCCACCAACATCCCTCCTCATAATTTAGGAGAAGTAGTTGACGGTGCAGTAATGATAATTGAAGATCCGCAAGTCTCTGTAAAGGAATTAATGACCGCAATTAAGGGCCCTGATTTTCCCACCGGCGGCATAATTTGCGGCAGAGCGGGGATAAGGAGCGCCTATGAAACCGGAAAGGGAATCATAAAAGTGCAGGCTGCAGTATTTACTGAAGGAGCAGATGGCGGAAAAAACGGAGGCACCAAAAACCCCCGTATAATAGTTAAAGAACTTCCTTATCAAACAAATAAGGCAAAATTAATAGGCAATATTGCCCAGCTGGTTCAAGATAAAAAGATTCCTGATATTACCAATCTGAGGGACGAGTCAGACAGAAAAGGGATGCGGATAGTTATTGAATTAAGGAGAGGCGCTAATGTTGATATAGTGCTGAACAATCTGTATAAGCATACCAATATGAAAACCTCCTTTGGGATTAATGTTTTAGCAATTTCCAAAGGCCGCCCTAAAACCTTTAATTTAAAAGAGCTGTTAGAATGCTTTTTGGCCCACCGCAAAGAGGTGGTGGAAAGAAGAACCATATATGAACTAAGAAAAGCCAGAGAAAGAGCCCATATTTTAGAGGGGCTAAAAATTGCCCTGTCTAATATTGATGAAGTAGTGCAGATTATTAAAAAATCAGATAATGCAAAAACAGCGCACGCCAAGCTGAAAAACAGGTTTGGATTGAGTGATATTCAGGCACAGGCTATTTTAGATATGAGACTACAGCGTCTTACATCTCTGGAGACCGAAAAGATTTTAGAAGAATATTTAGAATTGATAAAACGCATTGCCTATTTAGAAGATATATTACAAAACGAAAAAAAACTTATGTTGATAATTAGAGACGAGCTCTTGGAAATGAAGAAGAAATACGGTGATGAAAGAAGGACTGAGATAATAGAAGATGAAGGAGAGTACGAGATTGAAGATTTCATTAGTTTGGAGGACATTGTAATAACTTATACCCGGGATGGATACCTTAAGCGACTTCCTTTAAGCACTTACAGAAAACAGAGGAGGGGAGGAAAGGGCAAAATTGGAATGACCACTAAATTAGAAGACCTTGTAGACCATGTATTTGTTACCACCAACCTTCATGATATCTTATTTTTCACCAGCAAAGGGATAGTTTATAGAAGGAGAGCATATCAGATTCCCGAGGGGGGGAGAACTTCCCGGGGGGTTGCAGCAATCAATTTGTTAGGCATTGAAAAAGGCGAACACATCACCACTCTTATTCCTATAGAGAGTGATGAATTGGTAGAATCAAAAGAAGAAAATAACGAAAAGTGTCTGTTCATGGCCACCAAAAAAGGGAAGATAAAAAAAGTTTCCCTTTCTCTTTTTTCTAACTTAAGAAAAATCGGGATTATTGCCATACGTCTCTTACCTGATGATGAATTAATCGGGGTAAAGCTTGCTGAGGACAATGAACACGTTATTTTAACTACTAAGCGCGGAAAATCTATCCGTTTTTCAGGAGATCCAATAAGATCCATGGGGAGAACCAGCCTTGGGGTGAAAGGTATAATTTTAAAGCCTGAAGATTTCCTCGTAAATATTAGTTTAGTCCCCCCGGATACGGATAAGTACTTATTGTTAGTCACCGAGAAAGGATATGCCAAAAGAACAGCCTTACAGAAATTTAGAGAGTTTAGCAACCGAGGCGGCCAGGGGTTAAAATCTATCGGGATTACCAAAGAAAAAGGCTTGGTAGTAGATGTTAAAGTGGTGAGTGAAGAAGATGAATTAGTATTAATCAGCCAACAGGGGATTGTTATCCGGGTCTCGGTTAAAGAGATTCGTCATACCGGGAGATACTCGCGCGGGGTTAGGGTAATGAACCTTGTACCGGAAGACAAGGTGGCCAGCGTTGCCCTGGTATCAAGTGAAAATATTGATTTAAGCTAAACAAGTTTAGGAAAACAAATTTTTCTATCTTTTCTTTCTCTTTCTTAACTCGATACTTGATACTATATTTTAACCCAGAGAATTTTTGACAAAGTTAAGCCCAAGTGCTAAAATTATAAAAATTTAATAACAAGCCGACGACGGGAAGAGTAGGTTGAAAATTTTTGACCGAAAACCAATCCGGAGGCTTAAGATGAATCTTACAAAAAGAGTAAATCTTTTGGGAGAAGACCCTTACAGCTTATAAGAGAGCCCCGAAAACACGTTGTCTTCAGGGAAATAAAGTGGAACCACGAAAATCTTTCGTCTTTATATTTAACATACAAGGCGAAAGATTTTTTTATAATTGAAAGGTTGGTAGATAATTATGAAGAAAGAAATCATTAATATCGGGATATTAGGATTGGGCACGGTAGGACAGGGAGTGCTTAAAATTTTACGTGAAAATAAAGAGTTTATCGAACAAGAGATATTCCCTTGCAAGATAAACATAAAAAAAATAGCCGACAAGAATAAAAAAATAGCACTTGATAATAAAAATTATTATAAAATCTTAACCGAATCAGCCGAAGAGATAGTAACTGACCCGGAAATTGATATCGTAGTGGAGACCATCGGCGGCTTTGAGCCGGCAAAAAGTTTGATTGTGCAAGCCCTCAAGCAAGGAAAACACGTAGTTACTGCCAACAAAGAAGTAATTGCCGGAGCGGGATATGAGATTTTAGATTTAGCCCGGGAAAATAAAGTGTATTTTCTTTTTGAAGCAAGTGTTGCCAGCGGTATCCCTATCATCGGGGCGCTTTCTCATTCCCTTACTTCCTATAAATTGACGGAAATAATAGGAATTCTAAATGGCACTACCAATTATATCCTCACCAAGATGAGTGAAGAGGGCAAAGATTATGAAGAGGCCTTAAAGGAGGCTCAAGAGAAGGGGTATGCCGAGGCTGACCCCGGCAAAGATATTGACGGGTTTGATGCCTTTAACAAGATATTTATTCTTTCCGCCATTGCCTTTAGGGCCAAGATTGATCTGGGTAATATCTATTATGAAGGGATAAGAAATATTACTAAGCTGGATATTGAATATGCCCGGGAGCTGGGTTATACTGTTAAACTCCTGGCTTTGGCCCGAAATACTGGTTTGGATTTAGATATCAGAGTTCATCCGGCATTAATACCTAAAAAGCATACTTTGGCTAATATTGGTGGTGCTCATAATGGAATTCTGGTTCGGGGAGGGGATTTTGGAGACTTAACCTTTTCCGGTCTGGGAGCCGGGGCCTTACCTGCAGGAAGCATGATTGTTAGTGACGTAGTAGAGATAATTAAAAATTATGATAATTACTATAACCAGTATAATTGTTTTGAAAAGAAGAAGATCAGGGATTTCAGCCAAACTAATTCTCCTTATTATTTGAGGATCAGGGTAAAAGATAGGCCCGGGGTGCTGGCGGAGATTGCCGGTGTTTTTGCCTGGAAAAAAGTCAGTTTTCTTTCGGTCATACAAAAGGGGGAAGCCGGAGAAGTGGCAGATATTGTCTTCTTAACCCATCAGGCCAAAGAAGGCAATGTCCGGGAGGCTTTAGAGGAAGTTACCCGCCTGGAATGTGTAGAAAAAATATGCAGTGCCATCAGAGTGGTGGAAATTTAAGGAGAGAAAATTATGATAAAAATTAGAGTTCCGGCGACTACCGCTAACCTGGGTCCGGGCTTTGATTGCCTGGGTTTGGCTTTGAAACTATATTTAAACTTGGAGATAGAAGAGATAGCACAGGGCCTGGTTATTGAATACCAGGGAGAAGGAGCGGATAAGTTTTCGTCTAAAAAAGATACCCTAATTAGGAAATCAGTCGAAGTAGTTTTAAAAAAGACAGGACAGGATAAATCTAAAAAAGGATTAAAGATAAAGGTTTTTAACCAAATTCCGATTACCCGGGGATTGGGCAGTAGTGCAACAGCCATAATAGGGGGAATAGTAGGAGCAGCCAAACTATATAATATTAATTTAACTAATCAGGAGATGCTTGAGTTGGCTCTTCCTTTAGAAGGGCATATGGATAATATTGTCCCTGCTCTAATCGGAGGGCTTACATTAGCTTATAAAACAGGCCAGGAGGAGATAAAGTGGGCCAGAATTAAAACCCCGCGTGATTTACGAGTTGTGGTAGCCATACCGGATTTTACTTTAAGCACAGAAAAGATGAGAAAGGCTTTGCCTCAAAAAGTTGCTTTACCTGAAGCGGTATTTAATCTAAGCAGGTCCGCTCTTTTGGTTAATGCCTTACAAAATTCAGATTGGGACGTGTTGGCCGAGGCTATGGAGGACAGACTGCATCAGCCCTATAGAGCTCCTTTTATTCCGGGGATTGAAGATATATTTTTAAAAATAAAAAAAACGGGCTTAGCGGGTGTTGCCCTAAGCGGCTCCGGACCTTCGGTAGTTTCTTTAACTAAAAAGGGGCAAGAGGAAGCGATAGGCAAGATAATGAAAGATACTTTTTTATATGCAGGGGTAACTTGCCGGGTCTTGGTATTAGAAGTCGATTTAGAGGGAACAGTAGTAACAGTAGTAAGTGATGAGTAATAAGCAATAAGTGATATGCTATTTATACTAAATGAATAATTTATCATCTTAGGTTTGCAGAACAGATTACTTGTTAAAATTAAACAATTTATAAATAAACCGGTTAACTGGATAACTGAATTAATTGGTCAATTGGTAAATGAATTGGTACTAATTGGCAAATTGGGCAATCGGTTAATCGGTCAATTAGTTAAGGAGTGAATTTCTTACTGATGAATAAAATTATAGTGCAAAAATACGGAGGAAGCTCGGTAGCAAGTATCGAGCGGGTAAAAAGGATAGCCGAAAAAATAGTAGAAACGGCAAAAGATGGGGACAGAGTGGTGGTAGTAGTTTCGGCGATGGGGAAGACTACCGATGACCTAATTAAGATGGCAGGACAAATTACCTCCTCTCCCAATGAACGAGAATTAGATATGCTAATTTCTACCGGCGAACAAGTCTCTATCGCCCTACTAACTATGGCTATTCACGCCTTGGGCTGGGATGCTATTTCTTTTACCGGAATGCAGGCCGGCATTGTTACCAATGCCGTTCATACCAAAGCCAAGGTTACCGCCGTAAATCATAAAAAATTAAAATCAGCTTTAGAAAAAGGTAAAATAGTTATCGTAGCCGGCTTTCAGGGTATTGATGCCAATGGTGATATCACCACTTTAGGTAGAGGAGGGTCAGATACTACCGCTATTGCCCTGGCTGCCCAGCTGGAAGCAGACAAATGTGAAATCTATACCGATGTCGAGGGAGTTTTTACTGCTGACCCGCGAATTGTCCGCACAGCCCGTCGAATTCCGGTAATCTCCTATGATGAAATGGCCGAGATGGCCAGTTTAGGGGCTAGAGTGATGCACTATAGAGCTATAGATCTTGCCAGAAATTATAAAGTAAAGATTTTAGTTAAATCGTCTTTTATTGAAGGAGAAGGTACGCTTATAAAGGAGGTAGACCAGATGTTAGAAAAAGTAATTGTAAGAGGAGTAACCCAGGAAACTAATGTAGGTAAAATCGTAGTCCAGGGGGTTCCGGATGTTCCCGGCGTAGCTTATAAATTATTTAAAGCTTTAGCTGAAGTAGAGATAATTGTAGATATGATTATCCAAAGCGCTCATCATAACCAGGTTAATGACATAGCCTTTACCGTGGCTTTAAATGATTTTAATAAAGCTATTCGAATTACTAAGCATATTGCAGAAGAAATTGGGGCTAAAGAGGTAATCTCCGAATCAGAAGTAGCAAAAGTTTCTATTGTGGGAGCAGGCATTACTAGCGACCCGGCTATAGCCGCCCGGATGTTTGGGGCTCTGGCCAAAGAAGGAGTAAATATAGATATGATCAGCACTTCCGGAATTAAAATATCCTGCCTGATTAGCTCTTCCCGCATAGAAGATGCAGTAAGAGCAATTCATAAAGAATTTAATTTAGATAAAGTAGGTGAAGAAAAATGAGAAAATATAATGTTGCCGTGATAGGGGCTACCGGAGCAGTTGGGGAAGAAATGAGATTGGTTTTAGAAGAGAGAAAATTTCCGGTGGAAAAATTAAGTCTCTTCGCCTCAATCAGATCAGCCGGCAAAGAATATGAATTTAAGGGAGAAAAGATCGTAGTACAGGAATTAAAAGATAATTCTTTTGACGGAATAGATATTGCCCTTTTTTCCGGAGGAGACGAAGTAAGCAAGCATTTTGCTCCCCTTGCTGTTCAGCAGGGGACCATAGTAGTAGATAATGGTAAATATTTCCGAATGGACCCCAATGTTCCCTTAATAGTTCCAGAAGTAAATCCTGATGATTTAGAAGGGCACAAGGGGTTAATCGCTAATCCTAACTGTTCTACTATCCAGATGGTGGTGGCTTTAAAACCTATTTATGATGAGGTGGGGATAGAAAGGGTTGTGGTGGCTACTTATCAGAGCGTTTCCGGAACCGGCAAAGAAGCCATAGAGGAACTAAAAAATCAGGCCACCGCTATCGCAAGCGGTAAAGAATTTAAAATCAAAGCCTATCCTTATCAGATAGCTTATAATACACTCCCTCATATCGGTTCTTTTAAAGAAAACGGATATACCACTGAAGAAATGAAGATGTTAGATGAAACCAGAAAGATATTGGGAGATAATAATATCCGGGTTGCGGCTACCACAGTGAGAGTCCCAGTCTTTCGGGCTCATTCGGAAGTAGTCCACATAGAGACCAAAAAGAAAATTTCCGTGCAGAGAACTCGGGAAATATTAAGTACCTTCCCCGGGATTAAAGTAGTTGATAATCCGGAAAAATTAGAATACCCTCTACCTTTATTTGCCGAGGGAAAGGACGAAGTCTTTGTAGGCAGAATCAGAGAAGATATCTCTACCGAAAACGGTCTGGTAATGTGGGTGGTATCCGATAATCTGCGAAAAGGTGCCGCTCTAAATGCCGTTCAAATCGCCGAGAAAATTATTGAAAAGAAATTATTTTTATTTCTATGTAAAGAGGACGTCCCCTTGATATTTCCTTAACAAAGTACGTCTGTATAGCTTGATAATTATAGATTATGCCTGCCAAATCGTTGTTCACTTGCTTGTAAAATCATTTTTAACGTTTCGCCATATGATATCCCTGCAATCTCGGCCATCTTGACCAGATGACCATCCCAGCACCATCCTGGGTTAGGATTTACTTCAAGGAGCTTTGGGGTGCCATTGGCATCGACTCTCCAGTCAAATCGACAGTAATCTTTACATTCCAACCTCTCGGATAATTTCAAACAACACTCTATAATAAATTTTTCTACATCTTCCGAAAGGTCAGCGGCAGTAGATTTTATATTCCAGTAAGGTGATTCCGGGAGCCACTTAGACTCGTAACCGCATATCTTTGGCAAGTTTTCTGGCAGTAATGAATAATCTGCCATAATGATAGGTAAGACGGTATAGGATTCAGGAGGATTTCCTATTACCCCAACACTAAGGTCTTTTCCGGTAAGAAGTTCCTCAACCAGAATGGGTTTATCGTAACCAAATTTTTCCCTGATCTCTGAAATAGCATTGACTAATTCTTCAAAACTATTTGCAACGCTATTTTGGGTAATCCCAAAACTGGAATCTCCGAAGTTTGGTTTTACAATTACCGGAAAACTAAAGGGCAATTCAAAGGTAGTGTCCTCGGGCTTAATAAAGAAAGCTTCCGGTACCGGGATTTCCATCTCCCTTGCAATGCCACGTACTAATGATTTATCATAACAGTAAGCGAGACATTGGGGCCCTGAACCAGTGTATGGTATTTCGAGCATTTCCAGCAAAGAGGGCACATGAAGCTCTTTTTGTGCGTCATTATTGTAACCTTCATCACACAGATTAAAGGCAATATCTATTTTCGCCTTTTCTTTCATCTTCATTAAGTCCTGTATTAAAGTATCGTGACTGGTTAGATAGGTAAAATGAAAATCTTTCAGTTCCCTTAATTCAGATTTTAATTGATCTATAGTGTAAAAATCATCATCATCAAAGGTGGTAGAAGGCTTTATAGAGTCTGCTTTGTGAGGGTCTCCTAAAATTACTACAACATTCTTTAGCTCTTTTTTGAGCTTCTTTTTAACAAGTGTCCATTCTTTTTTAGTTACCGCTGTAACAATTAAACATCTTTCCATCATACCCAAATCTTGATTTCGCTTGGAATCAGGAGAGATTTGACCGTGGAAAGTTATTTCACTGAAACCAGCTGTTTTCAAAAGACGAGTTAAACTTTCTTTGGAGTAAAGTCTTTCTGCGTAGAATTGGTCTGCTATCACGCCTTTTTCTATATGCGTAATAACTTCTCTGGATATAAGGCGTTGCTTATCAAGAGAGAGTGAGCGCTCTCTACAAACAAAATGTTTTTTGTCTATCCATTCCCAAGATCTGTTTTGAAAATGCTCCTTTAAGTACTCTCCGTCGGTAATCTCAATAAGAAGCTTTCCCCAGGGTTTGAAAATTCTAAATACTTCCTTTAGCACTCTCAGGTCATCCTGGATAGTCTCAAAATAGCCGAAGCTATTACCCAATATGGTTACAACATCAAAAGTATCGGGTGGAGAGGGAATTTTGCGGGCATCACCCTCTCTGAACTTAATATTAATATCTTCCTTTTTTGCACGTGCTTTAGCTTTTTGGATTAGATAATGGGAGCGATCTAGTCCTTCAATATTTTTAAAATTTCTCCTGGCCAATTCAAGGGAATGTCTACCCTGTCCACAGCACAGGTCAAGGATTCTATCCTCTGGCGAGAGTTTTAGAATATTTAAAAATAAGTCAATCTCACGAGAGGTTATACTCAAGTCATCTACTACATCCCCATCAGTTTTTAAATAAAGGTAATTAAAGATACGGCTCCACCAGTCCGGGCGAACGTGTTCTTCAAGGTCAGGGACAGGACCTAAAAATACTTTTCGGTCTTTACCGTTTTTCCTTCGCTGGGGAGGTTTATCGGAAGTAGTTTTTTGATTCATGGTTTTCCTCTATATTTTTAAAAATTTTGAGCAAATTTTACTTTAATAAAAATCTGCATGCTTACTTTTTTATTTATATTTCTTATACAATAAACTTTCATGGATGTCAATAGAGTAAATCCTACTTTCAAACGAAAATTAAAATTCTCCGCTCACAAAATAAATTATTCTTTGCAATTTCTTTTGTGCTATAATGATAATTCAACTTTATAGAAACAAATCATTCACTTTATTTTATCCGGAGGAAATAAACAATTGTTACTGAATAGCAAAAATATCCATATATTAAAAAAAGAGGGAAAAGAAATTTTATTAGTAGGCACTGCTCACGTTTCTAAAGATAGTGCTCAAGAAGTGAAAGAATTAATTGAGCAAGAAAAGCCGGACAGTGTCTGCGTAGAATTATGCCATGCCCGCTATAATAGCATAAACAATCGGAACACATGGAAAAATATGGATATTATCACCATAATCAAACAAAAAAAGGCCCTGCTCCTCCTGGTTAATTTGATTTTATCTTCTTTTCAGAAACGATTAGCTCAGCAATTAGGGATTAATCCGGGTCAGGAGATGATACAAGCTATCTCATCAGCAAAAGAGACTAATGCCCATCTGGTTCTTGCCGATAGAGATATCCAGGTCACTTTTACCCGTATCTGGAAAAAGCTCAGTCTCTGGGGGAAAATGCGTATACTTTTTATGTTAATTTTCAGTATATTCGGCAAAGAAAAAATCTCGGAAGAAGAAATTGAAAGGCTAAAATCAGAAGATGTCCTTACCGTGGCTTTAAGCGAATTAGCCCGTTCATTCCCCCGATTGAAAAGCACTTTAATAGATGAAAGAGATCAATACCTGGCTGAAAAAATAAAACTGGCTCCGGGTAATAAAATCATTGCTATTGTTGGTGCCGGACATGTACCGGGAATTAAAAAAGAAATAGATAAAGAGCATGATTTAATTGCCCTCACCAAAATACCCCCTACTTCTAACTACCTAAAAGTATTAGTTTGGGGTATCCCTCTGGCAATAATTGCTATTATCGCCTCTACTTTTACCTATTCTCCCCCTGCCGGTTTTGACCAAATTACTCAATGGTTTTTATGGAACGGCTCTCTATCTGCCCTGGGGGCATTGATAGCTATGGCACACCCTCTCTCTATTCTTACTGCCTTTGCCGCAGCTCCTTTTAGTTCTTTAAATCCTCTTTTAGCTGCCGGGTGGTTTGCCGGTATTGTGGAAGCCCTAATCAGACGTCCCCGGGTAGAAGATTTCGAACAGCTGGGGAATATCACTACACTTAAAGACTTTTTCCATAATCGGGTTACTAAAATATTACTGGTAGTGGCTTTTGCCAATCTGGGAAGTATGGCAGGGACATTTATCGGTGGAGCAAGAGTAATTCAACTTTTTATTAATACCATTAATCCTTAAAATTTTTAAGGCGCAAGGAACAGCGAATCATCTCCGTTGGTATACCCTCTTTCACCAGGAGAAATTCTTTAAGTGGAAGTATCATTCTACATCAGCCACCTTCTTTAGAATCTATGGCCATTAGTAGAATAATAGGGACAGACACCTATTTTCTTTATCATTACCTATACTGTGATAGGAGACGCTTCTGTGGCAACTTTTTAATTGAATAATTACCCAAAAAGGGAGAAAAAGAGAGGAACGGGGGATAGATTTGAGGTACATACAAGAATTACTTGGATATGCAAGTTCAAAAACAACAGAGATTTACACACATGTAGGTAAAAAAGATATAGGTAGAATAGAAAATCCGTTAGAGTTAGATATGATAAATGGGCTTAAGTAGATAGTAAAAAAAAACGCAATATTGCATCTAAGATACTAATTCGGCATATTATACACATTTGTTGCGTAAATACAAGTAGTTAGCTGCAATTACATAAAGACAAGGAGAAGATAAATGATTGATAAAAACGACAAAATCGATCAAAACTATTTCTGGCTCAACCAACCAATTTATGAAATAAAAAATCATAAGTTATATATGTCAACATCTCCAAAAACTGATTTTTGGCAAAAAACTTATTATGGATTTAAAAGAGATAATGGGCACTGTTTATTAACGAAAGTAATAAATGATTTTTCGATGACGGTAAATACTGAGTTTTATCCCAAAAAACAATACGATCAATGTGGTTTAATGGTTAGAATTGATTCTGAGAATTGGATAAAAACATCTGTAGAATATGAAACCGAAAATTATTCACGTCTCGGCTCAGTAGTTACAAATTTAGGATATTCTGATTGGGCAACAATTGATATCAATTCAAAAATTAATAAAATGTGGTATCGTATACAAAGCAAAAAAATGATTTCATAATCGAATATTCTGATGATGGAATTTCATGGAAACAGCTTAGAATTGCACACTTACATAGTAAGTTTAATGAATTAAATGTAGGTATCTATGCTTGCAGTCCAATGGATAGTACTTTTGATGTAGTGTTTGATAGTTATCTATTGGAAAAGAAGGGTAAATCTGACCAGGAAAATCTAAAAATATTTAAGGAGGTCAAGTTAAAATGAATTTTGCAATAATTTACACCATCATTATATTATTGTTGTCTATACCCTTTTTTATTACAAATTTTGCCAGGATAATTCCTATAGGAGTTAGAATTTTTCCTTTTGTGGCAGCCATTTCTTTACTTTGGCTGCACACTATTTTTTTCAGACTAAAAGGCAAAACTGGTGTAATGGCGATTATTTTACTGATTATATTTTACTTTTTAACTTATATTATAATCCTGCCTGCGGGTGCAGGTTCTATGGTAATTTCTATTTTGGACAGAGAGAAAAATATACCAGCGGAAACAATTGGAAGTGATGATTCCACCGAACAAATATATATTGTATATCATCCCGGAATGTCTAAATTTACTACCAAAGTACTAAGGGCTTTGGCAGGGGATATTGCACAAAATAATTATAAAGTAACCTTGTATTGTGCAGGAAAAGATTTACAAATCAATTTACAAGATGTCAGGGCAATTGGTTTTGCTTCACCGGTCTATGCTGGTCTTATTAGGCCGCCACTTGAGAACTTTATTCAGCGAAACGAATTTTCAGGCATAGAATGTTTTGTGGCACTTACAGGTGCGGACAAAGAAGGTATAGAAGTGGATACTTCTAAAGCCACTAAGTTAATTGAGGAAAAGGGTGGAAAAATAATAGGAAAAGAAAAGTTTATTACTTCTTATAAAGAGGATGAACTACAAGAAAAAATAGACTTATTTAGCAAAGAACTGATAGGGAAATTATAATATCTCAGGACAGGGTAAAAAATGATTTTTAATCAATCAATAATTTTTTAGGGCAATGAGGATAATAAAGTAATAAAAAATATAAATAAAGGGTTTTTAGCTAATTTAATAACTTTTTCCAGGATTGCTTTTATCCCTTTTTTAATTATGGGCGAGCTGCAGGGAAAATATTTTCAGTCTCTGATGATAATATTGTTAATCAGCATGTCGGATATAGTTGACGGCATGGTAGCAAAACAAGCAGAGAGCAGCTGTAAAGGAGGGGATATTTTTGATATTGCAGCTGATTTTATGGTAGTCTTGTCAATATTTGTGCTTTGGTACTTAAAACAAATGGTATCTGCATATATTATATTTTTAATTTTACTTTCTTTTATTTCCTTTGTTTATACCTCTTTCTTAAAAAAGAAGATAGTTAAAAATAAAATAGGAAAGTATGTAGGCGCTGTTTGTTTTTTAGGAATTACGGTTATTATTTTTACCAGATTATATCTTAAAGAAACTTATATTAGTGTGCAAAATCTGACCTTAATATTTATCTCTATTTATCTAATAATATCTATTATTGAAAATGTATGGAGCATTACAAAAGATAATTTTTTACAAGAGAAAAAAGATGTAGAAAAAAGATAAAACTACTGAGCAGGAACAACGATCATTTAATATAAATAAGGGAGAGACAAACCCAAAAGATAAAAATGACGGATAATAAACCGGTTTGGCAAAAAAATGTCCTCTGTTATATGTGTTTTGCCCGCGCTGAATGGTACGAGTAAGTGGATTTGCTCCTTAAGTTTTGTACATCCGTCTACCCGACTACTTTTTTAAGGGACGTGGTACTGTATATATTTAAGATTTTATTCTACATCACTCCACTACTTGGCTTTTGGCACGATTACTAATAAAGATGAAAGATGTTGACAAAAAATATTTTTGTTGTATATATCTTACCATAAATGGTCGATTAAATTCAGTTTTTGGGTTGCCCTTGTTTAATATTTTTTAGAAAGTGAGGTGATTTTGATGTCTTGCTGTGGTGCAAAAGGAAAAGATAAAGGAAAAGATAAAGGGAAAGGAAAGGGAAAAGATAAAAAATAGTAACATCGATAGACTTCCTATATAAAAACTCCGGGTTCACTCTTTCAATTGAATAATAGGTTAACGAACTCTATTAAAAATTCTATAATTAGTTTATCTTATTACTAAAAATCAAAGAAATGTTTTGGTTAAAGCCCTAGCCGTTTACGGTTTTGGGGCTTTAACTATAATTTTATTGATTATTATTCCATATAATTTATTTGACTATGTTAAAGGTCTAATCTATAATTTAGGAAACTTAATATTTGAATATAATAATCTAAAAAGATATATAGGAGTAGGTATGAACAGATATTTTACAATCATCCTCAACCCAACTGCGGATCAGGGAAATGCGAAGAAAAAAATTCCTTTAATAAAAGAGTTCTTTTCAAAAAATGCAGCAAATTTCAAAATTATTCTTACAGAAGGAATCGGTCATGCTACTTCCATAGCAGAATCAAGTGTTCAAATTCCTGATAACGTAATCGTAGCCGCCGGCGGGGACGGTACTTCTAACGAGGTAATAAACGGACTTATGTTTAATTCCTGTAAACCTGAATCATCAGCAATCCATAAAAATCGTTTACAGTTTGGTGTTTTACCCATTGGTCGCGGGAATGACTTTGCCTTTGGAGCAGGAGTTCCAAGCGATTTTATAGAGAGCATGCGCCTTCTTCTTGATGGGACTTTTTATCTAATAGATGTTGGGCTTATTACCGGAGGTGACTTCCCTAAGGGACGGTACTTCGGAAACGGTGTTGGTATTGGCTTTGATGCAATTGTCGGGCTGGAGGCAGCAAAAATGAAGCATCTTCACGGAGCGGCACCATATATCATTGCAGCGCTTAAAACGTTGGTAATGCTCCCCAAAGCTCCGACAGTCGAAATATCTTACAAAGATAGAAAGCAGATACTTACTCCGGCTCTTATTTCTATAATGAATGGGAAACGGATGGGAGGAGCCTTCTTTATGGCTCCTGATGGAGATATGAGTGATGGTCTGCTTAATCTTGCCTTAACACAACAGGGGACGAGAATCTCTTTGCTCAAGGCTATGATGCTCTACATGAAAGGGGAACAAAGCAGGCACCGTGGTACATTTACTGACTCTGCTGAAAAATTCTCCCTAAAAGCACTTTCAGGAAGTATGACAGCTCATGCTGATGGAGAAACTATCTGTATTACAGGCACAGTACTGAAGATTCAAATAATTCCATCAGCACTTCAAATAATCACCAGAAGAAAGCCATCATGTCATTAACTGGTAGATTCATAACCTTTATTATCAAAGTGCTATTAAAAATACTTTGTAAGGTTGAAGGAGATAAACTGGAATCTATACCCCGTCAAGGACCTTTGATTCTGGTGATTAACCATATCAATTTTCTCGAGGTCCCGCTCATATACACGCTTCTACTTCCCCGCAAAGTCTGTGGAATTTCAAAAATAGAAAACCAGGACAATTGGTTCCTAAGGATACTGGTAAAAGAATGGGGAGCCATTCCTGTTAATAGAGAAACCCCGGGCGTATCCACATTTAAAGAAGCGGGAAAAGCTCTGAAAGAGAAAAAAATGCTCTGCATTGCTCCGGAAGGAACAAGAAGTGGCAACGGGGTGCTGGCCAAGGGCCAACAGGGAGTGGTTTTTCTTGCACTGAAAAATCGTGTTCCAATATTGATTGTCGCACATTACGGAGCCGAAAACTTTTGGCACAATATAAAGCGGTTAAAGCGAACACGTGTTACTTTTGTTGTTGGGGAACCCTTCATGCTTGCGAGTGAGATAAAGACAACGAAGGACATTTATCAGGAGATGACCGATCAGATCATGGTTCGCATGGCATCCATGTTACCTGAAGGTTATCGTGGTGTATATGCAGATATGAAGATTATTTCAGACAAGTATATCAGAGTTAATTTCAATACTAACTATTTTATCGAAAAGGAAGATAGCTATTTTAACTGGAGTAAATCGGGAAGCGGTAAGAAAAGTGTTAAAAGACCGTCCCCTTGATAATTTTATACTACAGTGAGCAGAGTGATTAAAAAAAGCGAGGGAGAAGATGAAAAATAATATTACAAAATCTAACCCCATAATTTTTTTTAATAAGTTATGATGGAAAATCTTAAGATCGGGAATCTGCACTTAAAACACCGGACTATACTAGCTCCCATGGCATCCCTCACTGATATTGTCTTTAGAAGGGTCGTTGATGAAATCGGTGGAGTAGGGCTTATGGTAACTGAATTGATTTCTGCGGAAGGGCTCAGAAGGAAGCAGGATAGAACCCTCTCAATGATCAGGTCATTCGATTTTAACACTCCGCAGTTTATCCAGCTTTTTGGAAGTGAACCGGAGTCATTCACAGATGCGGTAAAATATATTGAAGAGGAAACTGATTTTTCCGGGATAGATATAAATATGGGGTGTCCGGTACGGAAGATTATAAAAAAGAGGGCAGGTGCGGCTTTACTTAAAGATCCAAAAAAAATTGGAGAGATCTGCAGAAAAGTTAGGAAAGTGATCAGCATCCCTTTCACGGTAAAAATAAGGCTTGGATATGAAGAGGAGAATGTATTCGAGATACTGAAAGTACTTGAAAATGAGGGGGTTGATGCGGTTACTGTTCATTTCAGGCTGAAAACGGACAGGTACAGTTCGGAAGCAAGGTGGGAATATGCAGAGAGAATTAAAGAGCGGTCAAGTTTAAGGATCATCGGGAACGGAAATATCTTAAACCGGGATGAAGCATTGGAAAGATTAAATATAGTGGACGGAATAATGATTGGAAGGGGGGCAATAAGTAACCCGTTCATATTCGCCGAAATGCAGGATGAAATGCCTGGCCCCGAAGATAAAAAGGAGATCACTGAAAGGATAATGGCTCTTGTGGAAGAATATTACCCGCCTGAATTAAGACTTCTCAGGATAAAAGCTTTCACAAAATATCTTGCTTCGGGTAACCCTTATGTAAAAAAAATAAAGCATAAGATCTATGCATCAAAAACTTTCGATGATGTCAAACCATTCTTCAGGGAATTAGATTTTTAACCAAAAATTATAAATAAATTCATGTTAGTAAGACAATCGTGCAAGGGAATGGGGTCAACCTGTTGAGCCCTGGCCCCATTTTATTACGCACCTTGTATTTTGCAATTATTTTCTAAAGGAAGAAGGATTTTTTAAAACCTTTATCGTATTAGTATTAAGATAGAGAAAAATTGAAAAAGACTAATTTTTTTGACCGCTGGCGTTGATTTATTAAGATAAATGTAAACTTTTAAACTGTGACAAAGAACCGTCAGACCGTGTGAAAATTAATTATAACATTTTTCATAAAAGCGTAAATCATCTACCCTTTATTAGAGTGATCTCTATCACCGGACATATTTACCGAAAAAATGAGACTTCTTGTGTAATAAAATAGGCTTAAAGATAAAAGTAATACTTATACCAGTACTACTTTCCTTCTTTGTCTTAATCTCCTTAATATCTCTTCTGTTCCCAGGATGTTGATGGCCCGCTTAAAGTTATAGGCCAGAAATGATAGTGAAATCTCAGCACTAACCGAAACCTTTCTTTTGGTTAGAAAGAAATAAGCTCCCCAGCCTCGCTTTATGGTACCAAAGGGATGCTCTACAATCATTTGCCGGAGCTTATACTTTTTTAAGTTCCTTTTGGTTTGTGAATCAATCCGGTCAAGGAAGTCCTGGTCAGCATGCCGGCAGATGCTCCTGCCCTTCTTGGCGCTGGTGCACCTGGCTTTAAATTCACATTTTTTGCAGGCAGCATCATTACGGTATTCATAGCCGATTATCTTTCCATCTTTCTTCCTGGCCCGGTAATAATGGAGTTCCTTTCCAGCTGGACAGAGATAGACATTTTTGGTTGGGTCATATTTAAATTGATCAGAATAGAATGCCGGGTCTTTGGTACCGTTGGCATAGGTTTGTTTGGTGATGTAAACAGTGATCCCATTCTCTGCACATTTTTTTAAATCTTTAGCTTGGTAGTAACCCTTATCTGCCAATACTTCAAAGGCTTTGTTTCCAAAGAGCTTTTTTGCCCTTAGGGCCATGTTGTCAAGTTCGCCTAAGTCATTTGGTTTTTGAGTAACCTTGAAGTCGGCAATTAATTTGTGTTTGGCATCTACAGTGGTTTGAATATTGTAGCTTACCTCAACATTGTTGTGGTTAGCCATCAGCCGGGAGTCGGGATCAGTGGTGGAGATCTCATTTTCTCCGCTTTGTTTTAGTTTCCTCTGGTATGATTCATACTTTTCTTGGCGGTCTTTCAACTGCTGTATCCTTTCTTTTATGGTATTAACATCGGGTTTTTCCAAAGAGGCTTCGGCCCTATCATGATGGTCTAGTTCTTTGAGATAGCCTTCGATCTTCTCATCAAGGTATTTAAGATGTCTTTCTAATTTTTTGGTGCTATAGTTGTTTTTTTTGGAATTACAGGCTCGAAACTTGGAGCCATCTATAGCCACCAGTTCCTTGCCAAATAACTCCCATTCATCGCATAATTTGGTGAAATCCCGGAAGACTTTCTTCAATGCTTTTTTGTTATCTTTTCTAAAATCGGCAATGGTCTTAAAGTCAGGTTTTAGTTTCTTCAGCAGCCAGATGACCTCTAAATTTCTGATGGCTTCCTGTTCTAATCTTCGGGAAGAACGGATGCGGTTAAGATAGCCATATAGGTAGAGTTTTAACATATCTTTGGGGTGATAGGGTGGTCTTCCCAGTGAGGGGTTAACCGCCCTTTTGAAGCCCAATATTTCAAGGTCAAGCTGCTTNATATATTCATCGATTATCCGAATGGAATTGTTGTCACTGACATATTCATCTATGCTCTCAGGAAAGAGTATGATCTGATTTCTATCTTCGCCCTCTATGTATCCCATAAATCCACCTTCTTCTTTATATTTATATGGTTATATTATACCATTTTTGTGGATTTATATTAAGCTAAATGTTATACTTTTCACACAGTCTGCCGTTCCCCGACACATTGTATCATTAAAAAAATTAGAAGGGGTAATAGAGATGAATCCTGTATTAAAGGTTATTTATGAAAGAAAATCGATAAGGGCATATGAGAATAGGGATATACCTGAAGGCATAAAGGATGAAATAATAAAGGCTGCCATGAAAGCTCCAACTGCTGGAAATATGATGCTTTATTCAATCATTGAAGTTACTAACCAGTCAATAAAAGATACTTTGGCTAAGACATGTGATAATCAGCCTTTTATAGCTAAGGCTCCTTTGGTATTATTATTCTTGGCAGATTATCAAAGATGGTACGATTATTTTATTAACTCTGAAGTAACTGAGCTATGCAAAAGAATGAATATTAAAATGAGAAGACCTCAGGAAGGTGATTTGTTTTTAGCATGTTCAGATGTGAGTATTGCTGCTCAAAATGCAGTAATAGCCGCAGAATCCTTTGGTGTGGGTTCATGTTACATAGGTGATATAATGGAAAACTATGAAATCCATAGGGAATTATTTGACTTACCTCAATATGTATTTCCAATTGTACTTCTTTGTTTTGGTTATCCAACAAAGCAGCAAAGGGAAAGGGAGCAAACTCGTAGATTTGATAAGCAGTTTATCGTATTTAAGGATAAGTATAGAAGGCTAAACAAAGAGGAGTTTAATAACATGCATAAAGATTTAGAAGAGAGGGTATTTAAGTCTAATAATTTTTTACCCGGGGCACAGAACATAGGTCAGCATTTTTTCTTAAGAAAATTTAATGCTGATTTTTCAAAGGAGTTGAATCGTTCCGTACGGGAGATTCTTCAGAATTGGCTGCATAGATGAATAGAAGGAAGTATAGGGGTCTTGCAATGTAACAAGGGGTATGCCATATTAGCAATACGACCAGGCCACCCCCTAAAGGAAGATAGCTATTTTAATTGGAGTAAATCGGGAAACGGTAAGAAAAGTGTCAAAACAACCGTCCCCTTGACAATTTAAATAGATTTCGAAAGATTAAAATTTAATTTTTATAAGGAGATAGTGTGATGAATAATGGAAAAAGACTTTATATTTTATGGAGCAATCAAGATCCGTTGACTGCTGAAAAGATGGTTTTTATGTATGCTCTTAATAGTAAATTGAGGAAATGGTGGAATGAGGTCATAATAATAGTATGGGGAGGTCCTACAAAGTTAATTACCGAAAGCAAACAGATACAGGATAAAATTAAAGATTTAATCAAGGAGGGAGTAGAATTTTCTGCCTGTAAAGCATGTGCTGAACAATTAGGTGCAGTTGATGTTTTGGAAAAACTCGGAATCGAGGTAAAGTATTGGGGCCAGCCTTTAACGGATATTATCCAAAACGGAGAAAAATTGATAACCATTTAAGTTTGCTCCCGAGGCCGTTGCAATCGCTAATCATTCGATAATTCTTCCTATTATAAAAAGACATGAGGTTAAATATTTATTTTTGGTCCCATGTTCTTATACGTTAAGTGAAGTATTGCCATGTATCATACGAGGAGACAAGTTATGAGAATTGAACATGTTGCTATCTGGACAGGAGATCTTGAGCGTTTAAAAAAATTCTATACTAAATATTTTAACTGCATAGCAGGGAATAAACATCGTAATGAGTCAAATAATTTTGAGTCATACTTTTTATCTTTTGATAACAGCGCTCGTCTTGAATTAATGCAAATGCCATCAATACCTAACCATTTAAATGATCCAAAGATACAATATGAAGGAATTATTCACATTGCTATATCAGTTGGTAGTAAAGAAAATGTGGTTGAAATTACTAAAAAGCTACGGTCTGATGAATATACAATTGTAAGCGAGCCGCAAACAACAGGCGATGGCTATTTTGAAAGCTGTGTGCTTGATTCAGATGGGAATCGATTAGAAATAACAGTTTGAGGGGGCGATACTTCCTCGCACCTTGCAACTCTTTTATAAAAAAGAAGGACTTTTAAAACCTTATGGCGTATAGATATATAAAACCTTAAATAAATCAAAAATCGTATCCTGTATGAAGGTAGCAGGAGAGACTTTCTCTGGAAAAAAATAGAAGGTTATAGGAGGAATAAAATTTCAATAAAAGGAGGTAGCCATGCCTGAATTTGGAAATCCATTTTCTGGTCTTAAGAAAGACCGTAAGCTCACGAATGAAGAGTTAATTCGCGCAATAAGGTTTATGATTGCAGCAGAGTATGAAGCCATTCAGCTTTATATGCAGCTTGCTGAATCAACTGATAACAAATTAGCCCAGGATGTACTAAAAGATATCGCAGATGAAGAGCGTGTTCATGCTGGAGAATTTCTTAGACTTTTAAAAGAACTTGCACCGGATGAAGAAAAATTCTACAGAGAAGGCGCTAAAGAGGTAGAAGAAGAAATCAATAAATAAAGTAAAGGAAATTAAAAATGAAACGCGTATTTAATTGGCAGGTTTTATTAGGTCTGTCCCTAATAGCTTTATCTGCGCTGGTTTATTTTATTCACTATTTCATTTTTAGAGACGCACATCATATTTTCATATATCTTATTGGGGATATCGCTTTTGTTTTCCTTGAAGTTTTGTTGGTGACTTTGATTTTGCACCAGTTACTGCGCTATAGAGAAAAGAAAGCCATGTTAAACAAATTAAATATGGTTATAGGAGCGTTTTTTAGTGAAGTTGGGGGAGAATTGCTCAAAATTTTTATTAATTTTGACACCAAGTCTTCTGAAATTGCTCAAGACCTAATTATAACAAATGAATCTTTAGAAAAAGAATTTTTAAAAATTTGCGAAAGTGTCAAAAATCACAACTACAACATTGACAGCAAGAGAGGGGATTTGGAGAATATTAAAAATTTCTTGAAGGAAAAGAGACAGTTTTTATTGAATCTTTTGGAAAACCCCAATCTTTTAGAACATGAGTCATTCACAAATCTACTTTGGGCAGTTTTTCATTTAACCGAGGAGCTTGACCTCAGAAGAAGCCTGAACGGGTTACCAGAAACTGATTATCAACACCTTGCAGGAGATATGAAGAGGGCCTACCATCTTTTGACTGTTGAGTGGTTGAACTATATGAAGCATTTAAAAACTGATTATCCATATCTCTTTTCTCTTGCAGTTAGAACAAATCCTTTTGATGCAAATGCGTCGGTAGAGGTTAAATAAATAGTTACTTGTGCTAAGTAAAGCAAGCCTACCATAGAGAAAGCAGGGAAAGCAATCTCAATACATCTTTTTATTACGGTCTGTTGAATAATTTTCATAATTAAGTACCTCCTTTGGTGATATAAATATATCAAATAAATTACTTAATTACTGAGCATTAACCAGCGTTCCCTTGACAATTTTGTGAACTTGTAAAGCCTGACCACAAAATATTTTTGAATAAAAGGTGCATGTAAAATGAAGTTACTATCCTGGAACGTGAATGGTCTTCGAGCCATCTACAAGAAAAACTTTTTGGAATGGTTTATAGACAAAAACGCAGATATTTTTTGTATTCAGGAAACAAAAGCCCATCGCGAACAATTAGCGGATGATCTCATAGAAAGGGAAGGTTATTCAAGCTATTTTGCCCAGGCAGAGAAAAAAGGCTATAGCGGAGTGGCTCTCTGGTCCAGAAAAAGACCGGAAAGTACATCCTATCAGTTGAACATCCCACGATTTGACCTTGAAGGTCGATTGATTCAAGCAGATTATTCTGAATTTACTTTATTTAATATTTATTTTCCTAATGGCAAAGCTTCTAAAGAAAGATTGCAATTCAAGTTGGATTTTTACGAAACCATTCTAAAAAAAATGGATGACTTGTTAAAACAGGGAAAGAAGATTGTTATCTGTGGTGATGTCAATACGGCTCATCGCGAAATTGACCTGGCCCGACCCAAGGAAAATGAGAAAATTTCCGGCTTTTTGCCTGAGGAACGTGCGTGGATCGATCGATTAATGGAACGGGGATTTATTGATGCATTCAGAAAAATCCATTCCGAAAGTGGCCATTACAGCTGGTGGGATTATAAAACAAGAGCCAGAGAACGGAATATTGGATGGAGAATTGACTATTTCTTTATCAGTACTAACCTAAAAGAACATTTAAAGTCTGCCTTTATTGAATCAGAGGTTTTGGGTTCCGACCATTGTCCCATTGGTATTGAATTGGATTTTAATCATTGAACTTTCCAACCCAAAAATAGTATAATAGGATATGTCAAAACAATCTATAGACGCATCAGTGCACATAGAAGGTGCTCGTCAATCAGAACAGTTATTTCCTGTTGAAAGGGAATATGCTCGTTGCATTACCGCCTTAAACCGCACCGGCATTCTCACGCTTCTTCCGAAATCAGAAAGCATGGGGGTGATTGGAATAGATGGAAAAGAGTATCCAATACCAACCCAAGAACGGATTGTAGAACTATTTGCTCATAATAGAGAGCTTGTAGGCAGAAAAGTTCCACAAGGGTTTGATCGTTTAGAGCTAACACCCATGGCAATGCCAACATCCCTTCTTATTGACCGAATGAAAGCAGCTATTCTTAAACACGCAGCAGAAGGAAAAATCTATCAAACCAGACGTTCTCCTTCTAGGTGGTGGCATCGAGACGTTGGGCGTGCTCGCTTAGATATGCATCGTACAGGAAATAAGCTTTGCACCAGGAGTTGGGGCGGTTCCTCCACGGTAAGACTGCTTAAGCCTTAATCTTCATTTTTTTAATTATAGACCCTGTAAATTTCGCTTAATTTTTAAAAGAGGTATGGTTAATTGTTAAATCTATTAGAGAATGGAATTATTCAGCCGATAAAACAAATAAAAGGAGGCATGCAAGAAAGCCTCAGTGCTGCAATCCCAATTTGTTTAGGTTATTTGCCGTTAGGGTTTGCTTGTGGTGTTTTAGCACAGAAAGCAGGTTTGTCTATTTTTGAAATAGCAGGTATGTCATTAATAGTATTTGCTGGAAGCTCTCAATTCATTGCTGTTTCGATGATAGGAGCCAATTCATCCATTGAAGCTATCATAATGGCTACTTTTGTTGTAAATTTAAGACATTTTTTAATGAGTTCGGTTTTAGTAAAATTTTTAGGAAGCAAGAAAAAAAACTTTTTATTAATTTATGCCCACGGAGTTACAGATGAATAATTTGCGATAAACTATAACAAATTTACAGAAGGAATATGGGACTCTCAAAAAGCAATTATAGTAAACATCATCGCCTTTGCTTGTTGGAATTTTGGTAATATTATTGGAGGTTTAACAGGAGCGATTCTTCCTGTAAGCAATGAAATTGCTAGCTACACACTTACGGCAATGTTTATATGTTTATTGGTGTTAAATTTAAAAAATAAGGTTTTTGTTATTGTCGGAATAATTACTGGAGCAGCGTCTATCTGCTTATCTTTAATTTTTAAAAATAGTTTTTATATAGTAATAACAGCAATTTTAGGAGCCTCGATTGGATATTTTATTGAAAATAAAATGATAAAGAAAAAAAGAGAGAAAAACAATGTTGAGTGACATGAAAATATGGATATTAATTGTTGGAATGGCAATCGTAACTTATGTACCAAGAATGATACCTTTATTAATATTTTCTAAAATTAATTTACCTCCCTGGCTGGAATCTTGGTTGAAGTATATTCCTGTTGGAATTTTTAGTGCTCTGGTTTTCCCGGACATATTCATAAGAAATCAAATGTTTTCTATGACGATAAATAATATAGAATTGATTTCTTCAATATTAGTATTTGCTATTGCCTTTAAAACAAGATCATTAGGACTTTCAGTTATTGTTGGAATAATTTCATATTGGGTTCTGGGTGAGGTTATTAATGTGTGAAATTATTATATTTTTCCCTTCTAACTGCTGAATTTTAAAAAAATTGAATGGGCGGTTACAGCAATCTCATCTTTTTCTTCTTTCGTTCCCGCGAAAGCGGTAATTTATCTTCTCTCTTTCATCTAATATCATTCACTAAAGACTGATACATTCCGCAATTATTTTCACAAAAGTAAGGTTTTTTTAAAATAAATGTGGTATTTTATAAGACAGTGCGGATTTTAAATTGATATCCTCACAGAAAAGCAAATATAAAATAAAATATAATATTGTAACCTGTATGAAGGTAACAGGAGAGACCAAAAGGGCCCAAACTTTCAGGCAAAAAAACAGACAAGAGAGCAATATTATTATTTTCTTACTCTGTCTTTTTGGTTTATTAGCAGATAGTATTTTATAAAGATAATATTTTAACTATTGCATATATTATATCAAACTTAGTAGATTTAGAGGTACAAGGTAAAAAAAATGAAGAGTATTAATAATGAAAAAATCTTTAAATAAAATAGCTCCAATAGTAAGCATTCTTGCAATTGGCATGTTATCGATAAGCATACTAGAGCCTGTTCTACCACTTTACCTGATCCATGTCGGTTTTTCCTCAAAAGCGACGGGTGTGATAATTTCGGTCTTATGGCTTGGTATGATTATTGGTGAGAGTTCATGGGGATGGATAGCTGACAAGATAGGAATTAGAATCCCAATGATTTGGGGAACTTTAGTTAGCGGTATAATATTGCTTGGATTTTTGTTAGCCAAAGGGACATATATTGTTTTTATTGCAATATTATGCTTGGGATTATTTCGGTCTGCAGTCTTTGGCCCAGCCCGGGGGCATGTAGGAAAGCATGCTCCTGCATTTAAAAAAGCCGCATTTATGGGAATAATTACAGTTGTAATTGGTGGTTCTAGAAGTCTTGGGGCTCTGTCGAGTGGATTTCTTGCCAGTAGTTTGGGGTACAGCTGGGTATTTTATATAGCTATTGGAATTTATATTTTAGGTGGCTTAATAACAATTGTTACCCTTAGGGATTTAAAATATAATGCCCCCAAGCTTTTACCCGCAAATAAACATTTATTTGTTATAGATTCAAAAAATTATCGCTGNNTGTTTTCTTTATGCGCAATAACTAGCTGTGAACATTTTGGATTAGGATTATTTATATCTTTTCTACCGCTTCTCATTACTCAGGTTGCGGGCTTTAGTATTGCTTCCGTTGGTGTTCTTTTTACCGTGAAAGGAATAATTACTTTAATATTTGGAGTTCCTATGGGAATGTTGGCTGACCGCAAAGGAAAAAAAATGTTAATGATAATTGCTCTTACGACGTCAGCAATTAGCATGATAGGAATCTCTGTGGCTAACAGTTTCCTATGCTTTTTAGTATCTGCCGTTTTATTTGAAATAGGATTAGTTACGTATAGCCCCGCGGCATTGGCCCTACTGTCGGATTCCGTAACTTCTGAACGCCAGGGATCAGTAATGGGGTTATACGGAGGTATATGCGAAAATACAGGAATTATGGCTGGAGCATTTTCTGGGGGATTTGTCTGGAATATTTTTGGACCACGAGCAACTTTTTTGCTGGGGAGCCTGGTATGCATAATTGGAGTAATTATGTGTTTGATTTTAAATATCGAAAAAATGGAACGTATCAATAAACTTACAAATTAAACGAACGGGAATAAAATAATGTATTTAGGATTAGGGAATTATATTTGTTGTTTCTATTTTCTTTACAAAAAAGAAGGATTTTTTAAATCTTTATCGTATCAGTATTAAGATGTAGAAGAATTGAAAAAGAATAATTCATTTAACTGCTGGTGGAGATTCAATAAAATAAATATATATTCTTGAAGTGTGACAAAGAACCGTTCCCTGATATATATATATTACATTTCAAATCTCTGAACTAGATTCTGTTTGATCCATTTTAGATCTTCGTCCATGTATAATCTGTCCTTTTCTTCTTTTTCTTTCTTTTTAAGAGCTAATTTATTTAGTTTTACTATTTTACTTTCCGACTCCACTTCTTCTGTTTCCATTATTTTTTCTCCCTCATCATTTTCTTCTTTAGATGATTCAGGATTAAGATAATTAGCTTTTAAGGCCGCAATCATCCAACCAGCTGGATTTACTACATTCTTCTTTATCCGGAGAAGGTCAATTTTTTCCTCAATATCCTCCAAGGAATAATTTAAGATTGTTTTATAAATCGATTTTTTATCCATATTTAATTTTTCCAATTCTTCTTTTATCCTTTCTGTCTTTAGAGATTTTTTATTATCAGGAACTATTTTATTGAGATTATCCTGATTGGAATAAGGAAATTCTTCTGCTATCCCAGAGATAATCTCTTCGTTTTCTTCCGGTAGTTTTTCTACCGGAGGATAAAGAATATTTTCTTTATCTAAAAGAACTATCTGATAAAGATTGTGGTCATATCCTCCGGAGGAAGATATTTGTTTTACTATTTTTTTGATTAGACCCTCAAAGCTATAATCAATATAATACATATCGATATAATTTGTCGAATTTATTTTAATTGACAAGATTAAAAAATGGTGTTAGTTAAATTTTAAAAGTGAACCATTTAAATTTTAAAAGTGAACACCCTAAAGATTAAAAATATACTATTTTTTTACAACTATTTAAATACAAATAACTTATTAGTTAAAAGTTAAAACTGGACTAAATTTAAATCAGAATTTTTAACTTTTTGACTACCTAAAAAATTATCTCTATACCAGAATCTTACTTCAGATAAGCCAGATTCTCTATCTGGTACAATCCGAAGTTGTATTCTCTCGTGTAATGGTGCACCAGGTACTTTTAATTCTAAATTATTGATAGACACTTTACGATAAGGGTTTACCATTCTCTCTATTCTTAAACAGAAGATATCCTTGCTTGATAAAAATGGTGGCCTTATCCTAAATTCTCTAAAGAGAGATCTTTTCTCTCTTAATGCTCTTTGAAATCTGATATAAGGAATTTGCCCGGTAGTAGAATGTACTATTCGGTAATTGTATCTTTGGACAAGGTTATTCAAGATTAATTGGCCTTTTTTAATATCCCTAATATTCTCTCTGTAACAGATCCTGACCAATCGGTCCTGAATCCATCTATAAGGTCTTTCAATCTTCCCCTTGGTCTGTGGAGATAGAGCATAGGTTACCTTTACCCCACAGTCATCTAAAACCTGTTTCCACTGCGGATTAGCCTCATCAGTAAGTTTGTAATGGTTTCGCCAGAAGGAATCTCTACCTTGTACAAAGCGAAAGATAGAATGACTATCTACATAATAGGCCAGAGGGAATCCGTATTTTAATAAAACTGCCTCTAAGGCCAGGATATGTTCCCAGGCGGTCTCTCTTTCTACCAGGACAGCATACAGGATCAACCTGCTGTAATCTAATCAGGTACCATTTTCTGTCAGCATAAGGGGCAAACAGATGATGAGAAGAATCGTGTTGAATCAGTTCCCCCGGGTAGTTGGTTATTACCTCTCTATCATGAGCTTTTCTCTTCGGCCTTAAAAAATAAAAATTATTTCTTTTTGCTCGGTCGATTATAGTAGGCAAAGATACTCTCTGGCTATATTTTTGTTCTAAAAGATCTTTTATGTAACTGTAGTTGTAATACTTAATCGGTACTTCTTTTGCTTTAATTAAATCTTTTTCGATCTTTAGTTCTTTTACAATATTTTTCTCTATATCTGGATTTATTTTTCGAGTAGGTATTCTACGAGAGTATGAAATAGAGAAATTCTCGGGATCAGCTTTTAATCGTTTTACTAAAGCAAAGAATCTTGTTTTCTTAATACCTAAAATTTCTTGGATGTATTTTCTTGCTATTTTCTTTTTTAGATAACGGGTAATTAATTCTTTAACCTGGCAATTATTAAATTTTTTATGTAACTGTTTCATAATATAGGACCTCACTTTTTTAATCCTATATTATTATAGTTTTAGTTTGTTTTAAAGGGTTCACTTTTAAATTTTAAATCGTAAAAAAAGGGTTCACTTTTAATTCTTAAATGACACAAGATTAAAAAATGGTTGACAATAAAATAAATATAATATATTATATATTATATAAAATATATGGTGGGATTATAAATGAACATAGAAACAAATTTATCTAATCAAATTTATAATATATTAAAAGATAGAATTATTAACCTTGAATTAAAATTAGGCCAAAGAATAAATATGAATGAGTTGGCCAAAGAATTTGAAGTAAGCCAAACGCCTATTAGAGATGTATTAAATAAGTTGATAAAAGATGGGTTAATAATCATTATTCCTCGAAGAGGATATCACGTGATTAAACCTTCGGTTAGAGATATGGAAGAAATTTATGATTTACGAAAAATGTTTGAACCTTATGCTCTAGAAATTGGCATAAAAAACATAAATATTAACAAATTAAAAACACTAAAACAAGAGACAGAAAATTTACAATTGGAAAGCAATAAAAAAAAGAAGAGAGAAAGATTTAATAAAACAGACAATGAACTACATTTATTAATAATAAAAAGTTCTTTAAATAAAAAATTATATGAAATGTACTCGAATATTTATAATTTTATTAAAATTTCTCAAAGAATGGATCCAGATTTCGAAGGATGTTTAAAATGTCATATAGTTTTAATAAATTATATATTAAAAAAGGATGTAAAAAGAGCCAAGAGAATTTTAGTATTTCATATCAATGAAGCCAAAAAATGTGGGATAAAACAATTAGAAATGAAGAATTTTGATAAAAAATAGGGAATATTAATAATCTTGATAATAATAGGAGCTAACTTTTTACGGTTATTTTTATCCGTATAAATAGAAACAGAATAACATATAATTTTTTAATGACGGTTGGGGTGAAAATAAATGGGTGTTATTTATCTTCTTCTATAAAAGGATTTTGTGGTTAAATTTAAGTTTATTATTTATTCGAAAGGAAGGAAATATTAATGAAGAAAAAAGCTGTTGTGTGTAATAGTAGAGATAATGTTGCTACTGCGTTGGAAGACATTAAAAAAGATTCCTTGATAACAGTTAATACAGAAAAAAGTAATATTAAAATAAAAATAGAAAATGATATTAAACTTGGTCATAAATTTGCATTAAAGTATATCAATAAAGAGGACCAAATAATAAAATATGGTGAATCTATTGGAACAGCTATCTCTGAAATTAAAAAGGGGGAATGGGTACATATTCATAACCTTGAAAGCAATAGAGGTAGAGGAGATATCGGAGGGAAAACAGAATGAAAAAAGAATTCTTTGGATACGTTCGTAATAGCGGTTTAGTAGGCACACGAAATTACGTAGGAATAATGTCAACAGTAGTTTGTGCAAATGAAGTTGCGAGAGCAATTAAAAATAATGTAAACGAATGTACTCTTATTACTCATCATCAAGGTTGCTGTCAAACTCCACCAGATTTAAAAGTGATTACAGATTCACTAATAAGTTTAGCTAAAAATCCAAATCTCGGTGCAATTTTATTAGTAAGTTTGGGATGTGAGGGTACCAATGTTGATAGGATAGAAAAAGAGATAACTGCATTCGGTAAACCTGTGAAAAAGATTGTAATTCAAGAAGTTGGAGGAAGTATTAATGCCATTAATGAAGGATCAGCAATGGCAAAACAATTATTATCGAAAATTTCTTCTTGTAGACGCGAAAAAGTTGATATATCGCGTCTAATTGTAGGTATTAAATGCGGATCTTCGGATGCTACTTCAGGACTTGCCTCTAACCCAGCTACGGGTGTAGCAGTTGATATGTTGGTCAAGTCCGGAGGATCTGTAATTTTTGGAGAAACTACAGAATTTATAGGCGCTGAGCAAATTTTAACAAAAAGGGCATCTAATAAAAGAGTTTCAAACAGAATATATGAAATAGTTAATAATATGGAAAAAAGAGCAAAAACTATGGGTGTTGATATGAGACAAGGCCAGCCAACACCTGGCAATATTGCAGGGGGATTAAGTTCCATCGAAGAAAAATCATTAGGAGCAATTGTTAAAAGTGGCTCTTGTCAAATAGAAGATGTTTTAAATTATTCAGAATTTTTAGGTAATCGAAAGGGATTATATATAAAAGATACACCAGGAAGAGAACCTGACGCCCTTACAGGTTTTGTAATTGGGGGGGCATCTGTAGTTTTATTCACTACAGGGAGAGGTGCCCCGCAAGGACATCCAGTTGCTCCTGTAATTAAAATCTGTGGTAACCCACAAACAGTTGATAATCTTGGGGTCCATATTGATGTTGATGTAAGCTCAATATTAACTAAAAGTTCATCAATTAAAAAATTAGGAGAAAAAATCTTCCAAGAAATAATAGACGTAGCATCAGGGAAAAAAGTAAAAGCAGAAATATGCAATTACAATGAGACAATGGAGATATGGGTTAAGGGGCCAGTTATATAAGAAAGACATGAAAGAAATTGATGTTGCCCCAACATTTGACGTAATTTTTTTCTAAAAAGCATATACATTAAAAAAATTAAGTTAAGAAATTCCACATTATAAAAAATTTTACTGTAAAAAAGGAGAATAGTAATGTATTTAAATGATAAAGAGAAACGAATGCTCTCTGGAGAAGAGGGAGTCGGTGTTCGTAAAGCAATGGAAATACTCATTGCAAAAGGAGAAGCAGAAGGTGCAGAACGGATGGTGGATATCGTATATGCTCATCTTATGCCTGCCGATACTATGTTCTTTCCTTATGGACGGCAAGGGAAATGGTCTAGAGAACTAACTGGAACCTTAACTGAAGGAGTAACACACTTAAAGGTTCCTGCTACAATGGAACCAAAGTTTGTTGATTTAAAAAAAGCAGCTAGAAGGATGGAGTTTTCAAAACAGTTGGTAGCCGAAATGGAAAGTATAATGAAACCAGCTTCAGAATATTATGAGAATATCGGTGTAATACCAAGTTATACCGCTCTTCCGTTCCTAATTTTTCCGACTAAACTTGGCCAACATGTAGTTAGTGTAAACTTTAGTGGGGTAGTTAGAAGAAAAAGCATTATATATTAATAATACTTTCTTTGGTTAATAATAAGACAAGTAACAAGAGAAGGATTGCAAAAAAATAATAAAAAGGTGTAGACTTACCTATACAAAATAAACCCTTTTTAACAAAGGAGGTAAGATACACCCATGGATACTATAACAATAACTTTCCCCGAGGTCAAGATTAAAATACCCATTAAGGGTCTAACCTTCGATATCTTAGAGAATATGATCTTTGAAATATTACAGGATATTGCCCGCAAGGTATTTGAAAAAGCCATTACCGATATAGATGATACCTTGCGTAATAAGAGAGAAAGAGGGAAACTTAAAAACACCGGTAAAAGGGAAAAATACTTCCTTACCCGTTTCGGTGATATCCTCTATTCCCGCACCCGTTATAAAGACAAGAAGACTGGTAAAAGTTGTTATCTCTTAGATGAGGCCTTAAGTATAATTAAAAACCAACGCATCAGTCTATCTCGAGCCAGGATAGAATGTTTCCTTTCTGGTTTTTCTTCCTATCGAGAGGTAGTAGAGGGAATAAGACTCTTAATCGGCGGTCCCCGCTGCCATGAAGCCATAAGACAATCGGTAATAAAAGAGGGTAAGTTAATCATAGAAAACCAGGAGAAAAAGTTAAGACAGATAGAGAACTTGAATTACCCGGATAAAGAGGCCCCCGATACTGCCTATATGGAAGTGGATGCTACCTATATTAGTTTACAGCATAAGGATAAGAAGAAAAAAGAAAAGATGGAAGTAAAACTGGGTGTGGGCTATACCGGAAAAGAAGCCCGCTATTCTACTGGTAAATCTAAAAGACTAACCGAGAAATTCACCTTTATCGGTACAGGGAAAGGCTTTATGGAAAGACTAAGTCTCCTAGCAGAGGAAAGACTCTCCCTCTCTAAAGTGAAAAAGGTCATTTTCGGAGGAGACGGGGATTCCTGGATCACCTCCGGGATAAAAGATTACTTTTCTTCTGCCACCTATATTCTCTGTCTCTACCATCTTTACAAAAGGTTTAAAGAATCCTTAAGTAGAAGGAAAGAGGAACAGAAGGTAATAAAAGACCTGCTGTTATCTAATCAGATAGATAAGGGTTTATCGGTAATAGACCAGCTAATCAGAAATCCCTATGACCTTAAAGAGAAAGATAAACTAGTAAAACTTTATACCTACATATCTCGTAACCGTCAAGGGATTACCAATCAGTTTATACTAAAAGATAAAGGAATAGAAAGAGCAGGAGCGATAGAATCAAACA
>ASPA01000007.1 GCA_000405605.1 Atribacteria bacterium SCGC AAA255-G05 | reverse complement strand
TGATAGAAACTATGCGGGGACATAACCTGGGGAGAGTTTACTATCAGGGGCAGGCTGCACCGGATACCGGTGTGCCCGGAGAAGTAGGAGGAGAATCAAAGAGAAGATTATTACGAGCTCCAGCTGAAGGTGAAATTATTCCCTTACATAAAATAGGGGATTTACTTCGGGCGGGAGAGGTGATTGCAGAGGTTGAGGGAACTCCTTTAAAAGCCGAGATATCAGGAGTTCTGCGAGGGTTAATTTACCCTGAAAGTCAGGTAACCAAAGGGATGAAGGTTGGAGATATTGATCCTCGAGGGATAAGAAAATACTGCTTTACTGTTTCTGATAAAGCCCGTTCTATAGGGGGAGCAGTTTTAGAGGCCGTCTGTGCTTATTTGAATAAAAAATAATAAAGAAAAATTTTTTTACTTTCCGTTATATTTATATTAGAATAACGATTAGAGTATAAATGGAATTTTATATAAGGAGGTGTAGGAGATGTCAGAGATCTTAAAAGAGGCATTAAGGGGAATTAATAGAGGTGAAACAATCGCATTGGTTACTATAGTTGGGACTAAAGGTTCAACCCCAAGAGAGGTGGGAGCAAAGATGGTAGTGGGTAAGGATGGCTTGATATCCGGCACTATTGGAGGCGGAATAACCGAAGCCAAAGTAATCGAAGAAACAAAACAGGCACTAAGAGAGGGCAAAGGAAAGCTTTTAACCTATCATTTAACCAAAGAAGCGGCTGCTCTGGATGAAGGGGCAACCTGTGGTGGCGATATGAAAGTTTTTATAGATGTTCTTCAACCCAAAGAAGAAATATTAATTTTCGGGGCAGGTCATATTTCTGTTTATGTTTCCAAATTAGCAAAAATGGTGGGGTTTAAAGTAACTATTATCGATGACCGAAAAGAATTTGCCAATCAAGATAGATTTCCCGAAGCAGATGAAATAATAGCTGAAGATACAGAAAAAGCCCTGAGAAATCTTAATATAGCTCCTTCTACTTACATAATTATAGTAACCAGGGGACATTTAAAAGACGAAGAAGTTTTAGCTTCGGTGGTCAGGTCAAATGCTGCCTATATAGGGATGATTGGAAGTTGTAAGAAGAACGCTACCGTCTTTCAACATTTAGAAGAACAGGGGATATCTCAAGATGAACTTGCTAAAGTCTATGCCCCAATCGGGATAGATATAAAAGCCCAGACTCCTGAAGAAATCGCCGTAAGCATTATAGCCGAGATTATCCAGGTCAGAAGAAAAAAAGAAATATAGTAACAGGTAACATGTAATATGTAATGAATAATATGTAGGGGCAGACCTTGTGCCTGTCCGTAATCAGAGGAAAAGAAACTAAGTTGTGCTAATTTTAAGGTTAAATTACAGGAAGTGATGATATTGAAATTAAGATATAAGCTTTGGCTGGAAAAGGACGGAGAAAAAGTCTTTGGCGATGGACCTTTAGATATTCTTCATCGGGTTGAAAGAACCGGTTCATTAAGGCAGGCAGCAGAGGAAATAAATATGTCTTATTCCCAAGCCTGGAACTTAATGAAAGATTTAGAAAAAAGATTAGGATTTAATCTTTTAAAAAGAAAAGTCGGAGGAGAAAGAGGAGGAGGGTCAGAAATTACTGAGGAAGCGGGAGAATTAATGATAAAATTTAAAATGTTCCGCAATAAAGCTAAAGAGAGTTTAAATTTGCTTTATAAAGAAATATTTAAAGAAGGATAAATTTTTTTACGTTTTTCCTCCCCCTTGAGGGGGGAGGATTAAGGTGGGGGTGTTATTTTAAATATTATGAAGAAGATACCGGTAGAAAAAGCAGTGGGAATGATATTGTGTCATGATATCACCCAAATTATACCAGGAAAATTTAAAGGTCCGGCTTTTCGGAAAGGGCATATAGTTCAAAAAGAAGATATTGAAAAGTTAAAGAAAATAGGAAAAGAATACCTATATATCTGGCTGCCAAAAGAGGGGGAAATTCATGAAGACGAGGCTTCTTTAAGAATGTCTAAATCAGTAACCGGAGAAAATATAGAATTAACCGAAGCCATTGAGGGGAAAATAACCTTAAAATCTCAAGTAAGAGGATTATTTAAAGTAAAGAGTGAGCTTTTATACGAGATAAATTCCATGGAAAATATTACTATCCCCTGTCTTCCTAATAATTTTAAAGTAGAAAAAGGGCAAGGATTATCAGGAGTGCGAATCGTTCCCCTAACTATTCAAGAAGAAAAAATAAAACAGATAGAGGAATTATGCCAGCAGAAGGGGACGGTTTTTTCCGTAAAAAAATATAAAAAGTTAAAGGTAGCCATTATTACTACCGGGAACGAGGTATACAAGGGATTAATCCGGGATGGATTTGGCCCCATATTAAAAGAGAAGTTTTCTTATTTTGGAGCAGAATTACAAGGACAAACTTTTTGTCCGGATAATATAGAGGAAATCAAAAAAGCAATTTTACAATTTAAGGAACAAGGAGCTGATTTAATTGCTTTAAGCGGAGGAATGTCTGTAGATCCTGATGACCTTACCCCTGGGGCAATTCGAAAAAGTGGGGCAAAGGTAGTGACTTACGGAGTTCCCGTACAGCCGGGAAATATGTTTATGCTGGCTTATTTAAGGAATACAACCTTAATAGGTATACCCGGTGCTTCTTTATTTTATAAAAATACTATTTTAGATATTGTCTTGCCCAGAATATTTGTCGGGGATATTTTAAATAAAAGAGATTTTGTAAAGATGGGAGAAGGAGGATTTTGTTCTACCTGTTCGGTATGCCATTATCCTTATTGTTATTTTGGCAGATAGTAAAAAGAGGGGTCAGGTCTCAACATTTGACATAACATTTTTTGCTATCTTCTTTAGGGATAAGTTATGTCAAATATTGAGACCTGACCCCATACTCAAAGAAAAAAGAAAGGAAGCAGTAATGGACTTTTACCAGGAGATAAAAGAAAAATTTTGTAATTTAATCAAAGAAGATGACGTTTGGTCTTCCCGGATAAATGTAGTTAATATTCGACCCCTTACTCCTCAAGAGGCAATTGGGAATCCGGAGAGAGATGACTTTCCCTTGTTAAAGGGGAAAGAAGTGATGATACAAGCAGATTTTAGAGGAAGTCGAGGTCAAGCTTTTACAGATATGCCGGGAAATTATAGTGGTACACTGAGGGAAATTTTTGAAATGCCGCTTATTGATAATTTTCAAAGAGCAATTTTTACAGCCAGCATAAATGCTGTATTGCATTATTTTAAATTTATTTCTAAAACAGTTCATTGTCGAGATAAAGAACCGGGAGAATGCGCTGATCATCTTAAAGATTATATTCAAGAACGTTTTGACCATCCTCGTATTGCTTTTATTGGACTGCAGCCTGCTATGATTTCAGCCTTAAGACATAATTTTGAGATTAGAGTGGTTGACTTGGACATAGATAATATTGGTAAAAGAAAAGCAGGAGTGTTAATAGAAAGTGTTTCCAAAACGAAAGAGATTTTATCTTGGGGGGATATAGTTTTGGCTACAGGTACTACTGTTGTAAATAATACTTTGACTTCTCTTTTAATTGAAAAACCGATTATTTTTTATGGGGTTACCATTGCCGGGGTTGCTTATCTTAAAGGATATGAACAATATTGTTTTTGCAGCCACTAAAGACAGAATAAATCAGTATATAGTATCGAGTATTGAGTATATAGTCAAAAAAAGAACGAATACAAGTTGCGGGTTTCGAAGACAGAAAAGATTCTATAATCCCAAAATAAAGAAAATAAAGGAGGATAAATAAAAATGAAGATTATCGAGGATATTATTTCCACTATAGAAAAAAGCACCCAGGATATTTTAGTAAAAGAAGTGCGAATAGGACCTTTTTGGACTGGAGTTTGGAGTAAATATGGTGGATTGGCTTCTACTACTTTTATTCATGAACCGGCAATGCCTCCTCCTATAAAAGAAGCGGGAAATTTAACCCAAAAATCAGTATTAGAACTTTGTAATTATGCAAATTCTGATTGTCTGTTACAGGCTTCTGTTGGTATGGCGGCTATTAATTCTGTTTTAGAAGTCGATTTGAATAGATGCCAGAGTATTAATGCAGCAGAAGTACTTTATGAAAAAGGAAAAAATAAAAAAGTAGTGGTAGTAGGCCATTTCCCTTTTGTTAATAAATTACGCGAGATAACTAAAGATCTTTGGGTGATAGAGAGAAAGCCTCAAAGTGGAGATATCCCTGCCAGTGAAGCAAAACGGGTAATTCCTCAAGCCGATGTTATTGCTATTACTGGTACTGCTTTAATTAATGGTACTATGGGAGAACTTTTATCTTGGTGTCCAAAGGAAAGTATAGTTATGGTCTTAGGAGCAACTACGCCTCTTTCGCCGGTGTGGTTTGATTACGGAGTAGATTTAGTTTCCGGAACAAGAGTAACTGACCCCGAGTTAGTACTTCGTTTTGTTTCGGAAGGGGTAGTCTTTAAACAGATTCATGGCCGAGGAGTAAAATTAGTTACTATTCAAAAAGAAAATTACTAAATTATTAAAATTAAAAAAAAGTTAAAAGATTAAAATTAAATAAAAAGGATGAGATATGAAAAAATTATTTAACGTATTTATGCTTTTAGGGATTTTATTTTTTACTTTTTTTGGGGAGTGTTTTTTGGAGAAAGAAATACCCATAGGTATGGCGGTAGAATTTATGGACCATGCTGCCTGTGCTTATATAAGTCAAGACAAAGGTTGGTTTGAGGAAGAAGGGCTTAACTTGACTGCTTATGAGAGCTATGTAACCGGTATGGCTTTGGCTTCTGCTTTAGCTCGAGGGGATATTCAAGTGGCCTATATGTGTTTAATCCCAGCTATAAATGTCTATGCTAATGCCAGAGTTCCCATGAAAATAATTGCCGGAACACATAAATATGGTTACGGCTTGGTAGTCAACCCTAACAAGATAAAAAGTATTAAAGATTTAGAAGGGTCAGATATTCGCATCGGGTGTGTTAGGGAAGGAGGGGCAGTAGATGTTCTTCTCCACAAAACCATAGATAGATATAATTTAAACGAGAAGAAAATATTAAATAATATCCAGCGCATGAATCCAGCAAAGCAAGTTTTAGCCGTCAATACCGGGCAATTAGATGCCGCCTTTTTACCCGAACAATGGGCGACTATGACCGAAGATCTTGGTTTTAAGATGCTGCTGATGAGTCAGGAAGTTTGGCCTGAAATGCAGGGGAGTGTTCTGGTGGTTAAAGATGAATTGATAAGAGACAATCCTGAAGTCGTTAAAAAATTAGTAAAGATATCACAAAAAGCGACTGATTGGATTAATCAGTATCCACAGGAAGCAGCAGAGATTGTGGCTCGGCAATTACAGGAATCCGGGGGAAACCTTTTTCCGGTGGAAATAACTGCTATAGCTACCAAGACAGAGATTACTCCCGAGGTTTTATTAAGGTCCATGAATAGGTTAGAATATACTACCGATATTGATCTTGCAATGATTCAGGAAGCAATAGATTATGTCGCTCAATTAGGTTACATTAATAGCAGCTTTAAGGCGGGAGATATTTTAGATTTGAGTTTTATAAAACCATGAAAATAGTTAAAATATTTAAATTAAAATGGGAGATAACTCCTATTATTATATTTCTGGGAATATGGGAGATAATTGCTCGATTGGACTTGATACCCGGTCAATTTTTCTTCCCTCCATTTTCTGCTGTAGTAACGGAATTTTGGTATCTGGCAGTCAGTGGAGTATTGGGACGTAATTTCTTGAGCAGTTTAATCCGAGTCCTTATTGGTTTTTCCGCTGGTTCTATTGCCGGACTATTTATCGGAATTATAATGGGGTGGAACAATGTAGCCAACAAAGCACTAAATCCGATAATCAGCTTAATTTATCCTATCCCTGCCCTGGGATGGCTCCCTTTATTGATGTTGTGGTTCGGCATTGGTGAAATCCTACCGATTGCCATAGTATTTATCTGTTCCTTCTTCCCCATCCTTTATAATACAGTTACCGGTATTAAAAATGTGGACAAAAACTATATCTTTGTGGCCAGAACATTAGGTGCTTCTGATCTAAAAATTTTAAGTACAGTGGTTGTTCCCCTTGCTTTACCCAATATTTTTACCGGATTGAAATTAGAATCAGGGATGGCCTGGCGAGTGATAATAGCAGCAGAGATGGTAGCTATCCCTACCGGGGTTGGTGCACTGATGATGAAAGCCGAAAGCCTTATCCGTATAGACATTATTATAGTCTGTCTAATAGTTTTAGGAATAATGTGTCTTTCTTTTGAGAATTTTTTTGCTTTCTTAGAAAAGAAGCTGACTAATCGATGGAGGTAATATGTCATCTATCAAGCTTAAAAACATTTTTAAATATGTTTGTAAAAATATTAATTTGGAGATATTTGATAAAGAATTGTTGGTATTATTGGGACCGAATGGTGCCGGGAAAAGCACTTTATTAAATGTTATTGCCGGGTTAATCGAATATGAAGGGTCTGTGTTTTTTGATAATAAGCCAATAGACAGGTTGCCCGCTAACAAGAGGAGAATAGGTTACCTATTTCAAGAATTGAATCTATTCCCTCATCTCGATGTATCTGCTAATATTGCTTATGGTTTGAGAATTCAAAAAAAATCTCAAAACGAAATAAAGGATAGAGTTGAGGAACTCCTTCAAATAATGAAGATAAAACATTTGTCCTCTCGTTATCCCAAAGAATTGAGCGGGGGCGAGAAACAGAGAGTGGCTTTATCCCGGGCCTTAGCTAATTCTCCTCGTATCTTACTTCTTGATGAACCGATGAATAGTTTGGATTATCGTACTTCTAAATATCTCAGGACTGAATTTAAAATACTACAGAAAAAGTTAGGCATCACCACTATTTACGTTACTCATAATTTTTATGAGGCAGAAGAAATGGCAGAAAGAATAGCTGTGCTCGATAAAGGCAGAGTGGAACAAATAGGCTCTCCCAAGGAAATATTTTTTCATCCTACAGAGGCGGTTAATGATTTTATTGGGGCACCCAATATTTTAACCTGTAATTATTGTAATAGATTAGGTTTTGGGTTAATAGAGGTAAAATGCGGCGATATTGCTCTGGTAGTTTACAGTGAAAGAGAAAAAATAAAGAAGGTGGCGATTTTACCGGAAGACATCTATCTTTCTGATACCAGACCTCCCGGACCCGATGTAAACAGGGTCAAAGGGAAATTAACTGAAATTAATGATTCATCTTCTACGGTCTGTTGTACTGTTATGACCGGAAAAAATTCTTTAAAGGTAAAGCTGCCTCAGGAGATATTTGCCAGCATGAGTTTAAATATCGGTGATGAAGTGTGGTTGATTTTAGCGCCCAGGAAATTAAAAATCATTACCGATGGCGATTGATTTTTCCCATTTTAAAAATACTTTGATTTTTATCCCGCAAAAAGTTTGATATTGGATAGTATCTTTATATATAATTAGTCATATCACATAATTGCATTTTTAAAAATTCCTACAAACTTGCTTACTTTGGTGATGTAAAAATATAAAAGGATCAAGGGAATAAAATTTAAAAAAAATTTAAATAGTTTAATAAAAATAATTTAGGGGGTTATTTAATGTTAAAAGGAAAAGATATAATAAATACTGCTCAATTTTCGCTTCAAGAACTTGATTTAATCATGAACACTGCCGTAAGTTTTGAAAAACGGGTTAAAGACGGAGAAGTTATTAAGAATATGGAAGGCCAGGTAGTAGCTGCCTTGTTCTTTGAGCCCAGCACCCGGACCCGTCTTTCTTTTGAAACTGCTGCCAATAGGCTGGGTGCCCGGGTAATTACGGTAGCTAGCGCAGCCAGTTCTTCTGCAGCCAAGGGAGAATCTTTGGCAGATAGTATCAGAACGGTAGATGGCTATGTTGATGTCATTGTTATGCGTCATCCCATGAAGGGCTCAGCACAGATTGCTGCTGATAATGCTGTTCATCCTTTTATTAATGCTGGCGATGGAAGTGGTCAGCATCCCACCCAGGCCCTTTTAGATATATACACCATTCGAAAAGAAAAAGGGACTTTAAGTGGTCATACAGTTACCTTTGTAGGAGATTTAAAATATGGGCGAACTGTTCACTCTTTGGGTTATTTAATGGCTCTCTACGGTAATAAAATGATCTTTGTTTCCCCAAAAGCTCTAAGAATGCCTGAAGAAATAACCGCTGATTTAAGAAGCCGGGGGGCAGAAATTGAAGAGACTGATGATTTAAAGAAAGCATTATCGGTTAGTGATATAGTCTATGTTACCCGGATACAAAAAGAACGGTTTGAAAATCCAGTGGAATATGAAAAACTTAAAGGTTTATATATTATAAATAGAGCTCTGATTGATCAGGCTAAAAAAGGCATCACCATCCTTCATCCCCTACCGAGAGTTGATGAAATATCTACTGATGTTGATGATTATGAGGGAGCTGCTTATTTTAGACAAGCCCACAATGGACTTTATGTCAGAATGGCACTTTTGGCATTAGTTACTGGCAGGGTGTAATCCAAAAATAATTTTTTTATGAAGCAGTATTAGGTTATAATATAAACTAACAGTTGAAGAGTAACAATACGGAGGATAATTTATGAATAAGTTTAACCTCGTAATCAAATCAGATAAAGTATTTACAGATGGCAGATTGATAGATTGTTATATAGGGATAAAAGATGGAATAATTACTGCCATAAGCAAAGAAAAATTAGAGGCTGATGAAGTTATTGACGCAGAAGGGAAAATGGTTTTACCCGGTACTGTTGACCCCCATGTTCATATCAGGGCTCCGGGTCATGATGAAAGGGAAACCTTTGAAAGCGGCACAAAAGATGCTGCTTTGGGCGGCGTTACTACCGTAATTGAAATGCCTATCTCTGTTCCCCCTCCACATTCCCCTGAAATAGTAAAGAGAAGAATGGACATTGCCGAAAAAGAAGCTGTGGTCGATATAGCTTTTTTTGGAGCAGCGGGGACAGATTGCCTGGATGATATTATTCCCTGTGCAAAATCGGGCATTGTGGCTTTTAAAACCTTTCTGCATGAGGCTCCTCCGGGAAGAAAAGAGGAGTTTATCGGGCTTACTGCACCAAACACCGGAGACCAATACGAGCTGATGGAAAAAGTAGCACAGACGGGGGTAATGATAGGTTTTCACGCAGAAAATAACGATATGATAAATAAAAATATTGCCCGATTAAGAAGTGAAGGTAAAATTTCTCCGATATATCACGGCATGTCTCGCCCCCCGGTAGCAGAGATAGAAACAACTTCCAAAATATTACTCTTTGCTGAAAAAATTGGCACAAAAGTAGAAATGTGCCATATCAGCACTCCTGAAGTAGTAGAATTAGTGAATGAAGCAAAATGTAAAGGAGTATATGCTATTGCAGAAACCTGTCCTCATTACTTATTCCTTAATGAAAATGCTCTTAATGGAGTAGGGGTATTTGCCAAGTGTAATCCTCCTTTAAGAAGTGAAGAGGAGCGGCAGGGTATGTGGGAAATGGTAAATAATGGAAGTATAGATATTATCGGGAGCGATCACGCACCTTATACCAAAGAAGAAAAGGAAAGAGGGAGTGAAGATATATTTACTCCACCGGCAGGATTCCCGGGTTTATCCACCAGATTGCCCCTGCTTTTTACAGCAGTAAAGGAAGGGAAGATGGAATTAGATAGAATGGTGGAACTTATCTGCGAAAATCCGGCAAGAGTGTTTGATTTATATCCTAAAAAAGGAACAATTGCCCTTGGTTCTGATGCAGATTTTGTAATCTTTGACACCAACAAAAAAGGCATTATTTCCAAAGATAAAATGTTTACCAAATGCAGAGAAAGTGCCCTGGTATATGATGGATGGGAAGTGTACGGGAAACCGGAAAAGACTATTGTTAGAGGAAAAGTGGTCTTTGATGATGGGAAAATAACTGTTTCTCCGGGATACGGAGAGATTATAAAAGTATACAGAAGTTGATGATTTTTTAATAAAATTGTAGTTAATTTTTAAATAGAAAGAGAGGAAGGATAAATGAATAAAATTGATTTACAGAAGTTAGAAGAATTAAATAATCAACATGCTATAAAAGTAGTAGAAGAAGCTATAAAGCTTTGTAAGCCGGCGAAAGTAACCGTGATAACTGATTCAAAAGAAGATATTGCCTATGTAAGAGAATTAGCCCTTGTTATCGGCGAAGAAAATAAATTAAAGATGGAAGGCCACACTATTCACTTTGATGGTTATTATGACCAGGCCAGAGACAAAGGGCACACTAAATACCTTTTATCTGAAGAAGTTAATTGGGGTTTGGGAGTAAATTATATAAAAAAGGATAAAGGGCTTAAAGAAGTAAATTCCTTTCTTGATGGCAGCATGGCCGGGAAAGAGATGTTGGTGAGATTCTTTTCTCTTGGTCCGACTAATTCTATGTTTTCCCTTAAAGCCTTACAGATTACCGATTCAGCCTATGTGGCCCATAGTGAGGATCTTCTTTACCGGCAAGGGTATGAAGAATTTAAAAAGCTTAACGGCTCACCCGATTTCTTTTTCTTCCTCCACTCTGCCGGAAGATTAGAAAACGGAGTAAGTAAAGATATAGATAAACGAAGAATATACATCGACCTCGATGAAAACAGGGTTTATTCGGTTAACAACCAGTATGCCGGTAACTCTCTGGGTTTAAAAAAATTAGCTTTTAGATTAGCTATTAAGAAGGCCAATGAAGAAGAATGGTTAGCTGAGCATATGTTTATAATGGGCGTTCATGGTCCAAAAGATCGGGTTACCTATTTTACCGGTGCCTTCCCCAGTGCCTGTGGCAAGACCAGTACCGCCATGATCCCCGGCCAGTCTGTAGTCGGTGATGATATCGCCTACCTCAAGAAGATTAACGGGATAGTAAGAGCAGCAAATGTCGAAAATGGTATATTTGGTATCATTCAGGATGTAAATCCCCAGGATGACCCCTTAATATATCAAGCCTTAATCACCCCGAGAGAACTTATTTTTTCTAATGTACTGATCAATGATGATATACCTTACTGGTTAGGTATAGGTAAAAATGTACCGGATAAAGGCATTAATCATTCAGGAGAATGGTTTAAAGGCAAAAAAGATAGTGAAGATAATGTTATCGACTGCTCCCATAAAAATGCCAGATATACCATAAAGTTAGATGCCTTGAAAAATATTGACCCTAAGGCCAATGACCCCTCAGGTGTACCTGTTCAGGCAATTATTTATGGCGGAAGAGATTCTGATACCACTATACCGGTAGTAGAATCTCTCAGTTGGTCTCACGGAGTTTTCCTCGGCGCTACTGTAGAATCAGAGACTACCTCTGCCACTATCGGTGCCCAGGGAGTAAGGAAACATAATCCGATGGCCAATCTTGACTTTATTTCGGTGCCTTTTAAGACCTACATAGAGAATCACCTAAAGTTTGCCCAGGGCCTTAATGATGTCCCCAAAATTTATGCTACTAATTATTTCTTAAAAGACGAACCCGGTAATTATCTAAACAGTAAACTCGATAAGAAAGTATGGCTTCTCTGGGCCGAAGGGAGAGTCCATAGTGAATTTGAAACCGTTGAAACTCCGGTAGGCTTAATACCAAAATATGAAGATTTAAAAACATTGTTCATCCGTGAACTGGACAAAGATTATACCGAGGCTGAATACATACAGCAATTTTCCTTAAGAGTATTAAAATATCTGGAGAAGATGGAGAGGATGAGTAAGATATTTGAAAATATCCAGATGCCCGCAGCTTTTACCGAAGAGCTAAAAGCACAAACCGAGAGATTAAGAGAAACGAGAACAAAATTTGGAGAAGAAATAATTTCTCCTTTTAAGTTTTTTGATATATAAATAGTAAAATAATAATAAAATTAATCCTCCTTTTCTCTTTATTTCTTGTATAATAAATTTAAATAAAAGGGGGCGGAGAAATCCGCCCCCTTTTTCAAGAACTAACCGTCATCTTTACTCTTATCTTTATGTCATATTAATTTTAATCATTTCTAAAAATATCTAAAATTTATTAAACAAAAGGGAATATTTAAATGTTTAAAAATGCTATTGTTAGAAGACCGGGTCATTCATTGGTAAATGGCATAACCTCATCTCCCGAGTTGGGGAAACCGGATGATAGATTAGCCATAAAACAACATGACGCCTATATCAGGGCTTTGAAATTTTGTGGAGTTGAAGTAACTGTATTGCAAGCAGATGAAAGATTTCCCGATTCTTGTTTTGTTGAAGATGTAGCTGTTTGTACAAAAAAAATTGCAGCGATAACAAATCCGGGAGCATCGTCAAGAAAAGGTGAAGAAAAAGAAATAATAGAAGTAATTAAAAAATATTATAATAATCTTGAATATATAAAAAAACCCGGAACCCTTGAGGGCGGAGATGTAATGATGGTAAAAGATCATTTTTATATCGGGCTTTCAAAGCGAACCAACAGAGAAGGGGCAAAACAACTGATAAAAACTTTGGGAAAATATGGAATGTCAGGTTCGATTGTAGAAATGTTAAAAATGCTTCATCTAAAAAATGGGTTAGCGTATTTAGGGGATAATGTTCTTCTTGTTGCAGGTGAATTTATAAACAAGGTAGAATTTAAGAAATTTAATAAAATATTAGTTGATGAAGACGAAACATATTCAGCTAATTGTATCAGGGTAAATGATTATGTATTAGTACCGGCAGGTTATCCTAAAACCAAAGAAAAAATTGAGAAGGCTGGTTTTAAAACAATTGTTGTTGACACATCTGAATATAGAAAGGTGAACGGAGGTCTTAGTTGTTTGTCCTTAAGATTTTGAACTAGAGGTCGGATGAATCCGACCTCCTTCTAGTGCGCCTGGCATGGGTAATAGCTTGGCAGTGAAAGTCTGCTATGGAGTTGGCAGTAGCAACCATTAGCTGAACAGCAAGGGTGTCCATCGCGAGGTGGAATCTGAAGGAAGTCAGCGGCAAAGCCCCGGCCTGAGGAACACGAACTACATATAAGGCCATACAATCTGGATGAGTTTGCTGGTCAAAACGAAATCCAATACTGCCAAAAGATGGTGTGGTAGATGTAGCAGGTAGATGGGGTGAAGGCTATTATTCTTACCTGGGGAGGTCTGACATAGCGATATATCAGAAGTCAGCAGAAGCCATATTAGCTGGTAACACCAGTGAAGGGCTGAACATGAAGTGAGGGATTAACATGGTAAGTTCGAGAAACATATTAAAAAGGCAGAAAACTCTAAGAAGAGTCTACCCTGAAAAGAAAGCGGTGCAGCTGCCGACTAATCAGGGAGAGTCGAGTATGTATCCGGCACAAACCAAAGATAAATCCCGCGGAGAACAGAATACCGATTTAATGGAGGAGGTACTATCTAGACAAAATATGCTAAAAGCATTAAGGAGGGTAGAAAAGAATAAAGGAGCTCCGGGTATAGATAACCTAACAGTAGAAAGCCTTAAATCCTATCTTCGTCAAAACTGGTTATTAATCAAAGAACAATTACTAAAAGGAGAATATAAACCTCAACCTGTTCTACGGGTAGAGATTTCTAAACCAAACGGAGGAAAGAGGCTATTGGGAATACCTACAGTCATTGACCGACTTATCCAACAGGCCCTCCTGCAAATACTGACAGATATCTTTGACCCCGGATTTTCTCCCTTTAGTTTCGGCTTTCGTCCAAATCGAAAGGCACATGATGCCATAACAAAAGCAAAACAATACCTAGAAGAAGGGTATCAGTGGGTAGTAGATTTAGACATAGAGAAATTCTTTGACCATATAAACCATGACCTGCTTATGGCCAGAGTTGCCCGTAAGGTAAAAGACAAAAGGATACTAAAACTAATTCGTCTCTACCTTCAATCAGGAGTTATGATAAACGGAGTTAAAGTGCAAACCGGAAAAGGGACACCTCAAGGTGGCCCCTTAAGTCCTTTACTTGCCAATTTAATTCTTGATGACTTAGATAAAGAATTAGAAAGAAGAGGCCATAAATTCGTTAGGTATGCGGATGATAGTAATATCTATCTCAAAAGCAAAAGAGCAGGCCAAAGGGTGATGGAAAGTATAACTACCTTCTTAAAAGTAAAATTAAAACTAAAAGTTAATTTACAAAAGAGTGCAGTAGATATACCCGATAAAAGAAAATTCTTGGGTTTTAATCTGTACCATTACCACGAAGGTATCCGTATTCGCATAGCCTCTCAAGCCATCAAAAGATTTAAGAGTAAAATTCGCCAAATAACCTCAAGGAGCAATGGGCAAAATATAATTAAACGAATCTTAAGGCTAAATCTCTACTTAAGAGGTTGGATACAATATTTCTCTTTATCTGATACCCCCTATATCCTAAAGATGTTAGAGGGTTGGATTAGAAGAAGGTTGCGGATGTGTCTATGGAAACAGTGGAAGAAGATACGTACTAAATATCATAACCTGATTAAATTAGGGCTTCCAGATTGGGCAGCTCTTAGATTGGCTTGTACCCGAAAAGCTTACTGGCATATTGCTGGTGACTCTTTAAATAGTGCTCTACCAAATGCCTACTGGGCTAACCTTGGTCTTATGAGCTTGACAAATCGTTATTGTGTAATTCGTAGTACTTTGTGAACCGCCGTATACCGAACGGTACGTACGGTGGTGTGAGGGGACGGTAGATAAATTAATTATCTACCTCCTACTCGATCGAGAACTAGCTACCCATCTTCAGTTTTATCTTTATATTATAATACTTCTAATTACTTCCAAAGAAAATTTAAAATATTTTCAAAAAAAAGAAGGATTTTTGAAATGCTTTGTGGTATATTAAAAGTAGTTAATTGGGTCACCCAGTAACCCAATAGTTTAAAAAAGAGGTAAGTATGGAATTTAGAGAAATTACTCCTGTTCGTTTATATGAAAGCGTAATAGAACAGATTATGAATTTAATTAAAAATAATAAACTAAAACCCGGGGACAAACTTCCTCCGGAGAGAGAACTAGCTGAAAAATTATCTATTAGTAGGGGCTCTTTACGAGAGGCCTTTAGGGTTTTAGAGTCGAGGGGTTTAATTAAAAGTAAACCCGGCGGAGGAAGATACATTCGCGAAATAAGAAATAATGGTCATAATAATACAGAAAATATTATCTTAAGTTTAGAAAAATCATCTATTTTAGAACTTTTGGAAGCAAGAGAGATGTTTGAGGTAAAAATTGCTAAAATCGCTGCTCAGAAAGCCACTCCCGAAGATATAGAATTAATTGAAGAGGCTTTAAATAAAATAAATGAGGAAGAAGAACTAAAGCATGGCAAAGAAACGGAATCAGATACCGAATTTCATTTAGCTATTGCCAGTGCATCTCATAATTTTGTTTTTGTAAATATAATAAAATTACACTTAGATCTGCTAAAAGAGACTAGAGGAAAGACCTGGAAAATAACAGGAAGACGAGAAAAACAATATCAAGAACACCAGGCAATATTGCAGGCTATTAAAGAACATGATGCTAAAAAAGCCGGAGAAACTATGCTGAAACATTTAAAGAATGTAAGAGAAGTTTTGGTGAAGATATAAAATTAGATTGAAAATTATATTAAGAATTGGAAAAAGTAGAACAAAGATTAGGATGTTAAAAGAATATTATTTAGTAGAAGTGAGGAGATTATATTATGAAAGAGATAAGAGTTCTATCACCGGTAGGGATGTTGGGATATGGTTTCCCGGCAGAATCTTTTCAGAAAGGTTTAGAAAAGAAGCCACATGTTATTGCTGCTGATGCCGGTTCCACAGATGCTGGTCCCCATAAATTAGGGGCTGGTGTTGGTATTGTAAGCAAAAAAGCAACCAAAAAAGACCTTACTTTAATGCTAACAGCCGNATGTGAGAATAAAATACCAGTTATTATTGGTTCTGCCGGAGGTTCCGGTGCCGAAGTTCATCTTAATTGGACCTCAGAAATAGTAAAAGAAATCGCTAAAGAGAAAAATTTACACTTTAAGATGGCCTTAATTCATGCCGAAGTTGAAAAGGATTATCTTAAAAAGAAGTTAGCTGAAGGGAAGATAAAACCTTTAGGCCCCGTCTCTGAATTAACTTCTAAAGATATAGAAGAAGCTACTCGAATTGTGGCGGTAATGGGTACACACTCTCATATAAAAGCCTTAGAGATGGGGGCAGAGGTTATTATTGCCGGTCGTTCCAATGACCCCGCTATGTTTGCCGCTCTCCCCATTAAGGAAGGTTATAACCCGGGACTGGCTTTGCATATGGGAAAGATTTTAGAGTGTGGGGCTATGGCCTCCACCCCGGGGACCACCTCTGATTGCATGATGGCATATTTAAGAGAGGACTGTTTTATAGTAGAACCGACTAATCCCCTGCGAAAATGCATCCCCAGCACAGTAGCTGCCCACACTTTATATGAAAAATCGAGCCCCTTGCATATTATTGGCCCGGAAGGAGTAGTTGATGTTAGCGGATGTAAATTCGAACAATATAGCGAAAGGGCAGTAAAAGTATCGGGCTCCAAACTAAGGAAGAGCGAAACTATTAATATAAAATTGGAAGGGGCAAGCAAAGTAGCTTATCGAACTATATGTATCGCCGGATTGAGAGACCCAATTATGATTAAACAGATTGATGAATGTGAAAAACATGTCCGTGATACTGTTCTTTCTTACTTTAATAATGTTTCTCCGGAAGATTACAGTTTAATCTTTCATATTTATGGAAAGAACGGAGTCATGGGAGAATTAGAACCTCGAAAAGAGATTACCTCTTATGAACTTTGTTTGATATTGGAAGTTGTGGCTAAAGAGCAGGAGATGGCCAATACTATTTGTGCCTTTGCGCGTTCCACTTTAATGCATTATTCTTATAAGGGGCGTATTGCTACTGCCGGTAATTTAGCTTTCCCCTATGCTCCTTCAGATATACCTACCGGAGCGGTGTATAAATTTAATATTCATCACTTAGTAGAAGTCGATGATCCCGATGAACTTTTTTCTATAGAAATAGTGGAACTTTAAAATAATAAGGAATTCAAAAAGGAGAATACAAAAATGACTAAAGAAGTTTCTATTATAGATTTAGCAAGCGTAATCAGAAGTAAAAATGCCGGTCCCTTTGAGTTGACCTTTGATATAATTTTTAAAGATAAAGAGACATACGAAAAAGTTAAGAAAACCAAAGTAATTACCAAAGAACTTATTGCCAAACTCTACCATGTTCCTATTGAAAAAGTTCTTTATTTTGTAGAATTTGACCCGGCTAATGCTATAAAGGCAACTATTGTAAGACCGGTAGATTCAGGAAGTATCGGAGAGACCGATGTTTATGGTGCCCAACAACACGCCCCTCTTTTAGATATCAAAATACCTTTTGAGGAATGAGGAGAATAAAATGAAAAAAGATCTATTAAAATTTATTCCGGAATTTAATTTAATTAAAGATTCAGATTTGAAAGAAAAGGTATTAAAAGTTTGGAACATTGCTCTTGCTGCCGGGGGATGGCAAGTGAGTGACCTGCAAAGAATGCCCTTTACTTTATTAATTGACCCCTGTCCGTGTAATATGATTGAACATATTAGAGGAGTAGTAAATGTTTCGATAGGGGCTGCGAAAGCCCTTCAAAGTGTCCATAAAGGCAAAGTGAAAATAAATGAAGATTATCTTATTGCCGGGGCATTACTTCACGATATCGGGAAGTTAGTAGAATATAAAGAGGAGAACGGAAAATTTATACAGAGTAATTTAGGGAAATTAGTTCGTCACCCCGTATCCGGTGTGGGTCTTTGTTACAGTCAGGAAATTCCCGAAGAAATAATGCATATTATTGCCTCTCATTCCTGGGAAGGAGATCGTTCCAAGAGAACCCCGGAAGCCATTATTGTCCACCATGCTGATTTTACCAATTTCGAACAATTTAAATAGACAAACACAGATTACACAGATAAATCGGCGTAATCATATTATAATCAGTGTAATCTGTTTAAAATCTGTGTAATCATAATAAGGAGGTTCTAAAATGGGTAAGACCTTTGCAGAGAAGATATTAGCCCTTAAATCGGGCAAAGAAAGTGTAGTTATCGGAGAAATTGTGACTGTGTCTCCGGATATAGTAATGTCTCACGATAATACTTCCGCTATAGCTAAAAAATTCAAACAGATTGGAATTGATAAAGTAAAACATCCGGAGAAGATAGTCATTCCTCTGGATCATTGTATTCCGGCGGCAACAGAGAAATATGCTGCCAATCACAAAGAGATAAGAGAGTTTGTCCAGGAACAGAAAATTGAATATTTTTACGATATTAATACCGGAGTCTGTCATCAGGTTCTTCCCGAAAAAGGACACATCATCCCCGGGACTCTAATTTTGGGAGCAGATTCCCATACTACTACTTATGGGGCATTTGGTACCTTTTCAACCGGGATTGGCAGAAGTGAAGTAGCTTCCATCTGGGCTACAGATGAAATCTGGCTTAGAGTTCCGGAGACCATCAAGATAAATATTGAGGGGGAAATTCCTCCCGGAATATATCCCAAGGACATAATTCTCCACATTATTGGGGATTTGGGTGCGGATGGAGCGCTGTATAGGGCGGTGGAATTTTGCGGAAAAGTAATTAGAAAAATGGATATTAGTGGCAGGATGACTTTATGTAATATGGCAGTAGAGATGGGAGCAAAGATTGGCTACATAGAACCAGATGATAAGACTATCCAATGGCTTTCTTTGATGACCAATAAAAAATATGAAATAATAAAGTCAGATGCTGATGCTGAGTTTGAAAAGATTATAAATTACGATATAAGTGATTTAGAACCTCAAATTGCCTGTCCCCATACTGTAGACAATGTAAAACCCGTGTCAAGAGTAGCAGGAACGAAGATTAATCAGGCATTGATTGGAACTTGCACCAACGGAAGGATAGAAGATTTAAAAATTGCCAGTGAAATTCTTAAAGGCAAGAGAATTTCCAATAAAGTAAGATTGCTTATTTTTCCGGCATCGATGGAGGTTTATACTGAAGCGATGGAATTAGGAATTCTTCGAGAATTAGTTAGAAGCGGGGCAGTGATAATGAATCCGGGATGTGGGCCCTGTTTGGGTGCTCATGAAGGGGCTTTGGCCCCCGGAGAAGTTTGCTTGAGCACGGCTAATAGAAATTTTAAAGGGAGGATGGGCTGCAATGAGGCAGAAGTTTATTTAGCCAGTCCGGCAACCGTAGCGGTTTCTTCCCTCTATGGCGAGATTACCGATGTAAGGGGGGATTTAAAATGAGTATTAAAGGGAAAGTATGGAAATATAGTGATGATGTAAATACTGATGTTATCTTTCCAGGGAAATATACTTATACTATAACTGACCCCAAAGAGATGGCCCTTCATGCCCTGGAAGACCTTGACTTGAAGTTTGCTAAAGAAGTTAAAAAGGAAGATATTATTGTCGCCGGAAGGAACTTTGGCTGTGGTAGTTCTCGGGAACAAGCCGCAACCTGTCTTAAATATGCAGGTGTAGGAGCAATTGTTGCCAAATCATTTTCCAGAATTTTTTTTAGAAATGCAATTAATCAGGGGCTTCCACTGGTTCAGTGTAAAGAAGCAGTGGAGAATATATCTTTGGGTGAGGCGATTACTATTGATTTTGAAAAAGGTGAATTATTTTGTAAAAAAGGAGTTTTTAAATTTCCTCCTTTACCGGAATCGGTATTAGGAATTCTTGAAGATGGAGGACTTATTCCTCATATTAAAAAAATATTGAAAATGGAGAAAGGAGAATAAAAATGGCAAAATATAAGATAGCCTGGCTGCCGGGTGATGGAATCGGAAATGATGTGATGGAGGCAGCGAAGATTGTATTGGAGGAACTAAAGCTTGATGCTGATTATTTACCAGGTGATGTGGGTTGGGAATTTTGGAAAAAAGAAGGGAACCCTTTACCTGATAGGACCATAAAAGTTCTCAAAGAGACTGATTGTTGTCTCTTTGGAGCGATAACTTCCAAACCTAAAGAAGAAGCAGAAAAGGAACTTGCCCCTGAACTTAAAGGAAAAGGCTATGTTTATTCAAGCGCCATTGTAAGACTACGTCAGGAATTTAAGTTACACACCAACCTGAGACCCTGCAAGGCATACAAAGGGAATCCTCTAAATTATAGAGATGATATAAATTTAGTAGTTTTTCGAGAAAACACAGAGGGATTATACAGTGGGGTAGAATTTCATCCTTTGCCTAAAGAAGTAATGGATTCTCTTCTAGAAAATCATCCTAAGATGAAAAGATTTAAGGAGACTCCTTTAGAAGATATTGCTTTGTCTTGTAGAATCTTTACTCGGAAAGCCTGCCAATCTATTGTTCGTCAGGGCTTTGAATACGCTAAGAAGTTTAACAGAAATTCAGTTACTGTTATTGAGAAACCAAATATAATCAGAGAAACCAGTGGATTAATGATAAGAGAAGCCCGCAAAATTTCTCAAGAATATCCTGGAATCGAACTCTGGGAGACCAATATAGATGCAATGTGTATGTGGCTGGTAAAAAATCCTGAGATTTATAGTGTTCTGGTTTCTTCTAACATGTTCGGAGATATAGTGTCCGACCTCTGTGCTCAATTAATAGGTGGGTTAGGGTTTGCCTCCAGTGCCAATATAGGAGATGATTATGCCCTCTTTGAACCAAGTCATGGATCTGCTCCCAAGTATGCGGGACAATATAAGGTAAATCCCATGGCGATGTTATTAACGGTTAAATTAATGTTGGATTATTTAGAGGAAAAAGAATCGGCGCAAAGATTAGAAAAAGCTATTGCCCTGGTTATTGAAGAAGGAAAAGTAAGAACTTACGATTTAGGTGGGACAGCTTCAACTTTAGATGTGGCTAGGGAAGTAGCCCGGAAAGTGGTCAGTAATGAGTAATTAGTAATGAGTAATAAGATGCGGGTTACAAGTTAATAGTTAAAGATCCAGAAGCCAGAATTCAGGAGCCAGAAGTAGGGGCGTATTGCATACGCCCGCATAGTTAACTAACTAACCAAATTAAAAGGAAGGTGAGAAATGGAGACTATAAGTCAAAGATGGGCTAAGTTTGCCCTTAAATTAAAATACGATAGTATTCCTCCGGAAGCCATAAAAGAGGCTAAACGATTTCTTTTAGATAGTGTAGGTTGTGCTTTTTCTGCTCTGAACAACAAAGACACCCAAGCAGCTTATGATTACATTCGAGATTTAGGGGGAAAAGAACAGGCTACTATTATTGGCTGGGGAGAAAAAACTAATTTACCACTAGCTACCTTGATGAATTCCTTACTAATTAGAGCATTAGATTATAATGATATCTACTGGGAACAGGACCCCTCTCATCCTTCAGATATCAGTCCTGCCGTGCTCAATACCGGAGAATTTATGAAGAAAAATGGGAAAGAGGTACTGGTTGGGATAGTAATTGCCTATGAATTAGAGATGCGTTTATGCCTGGCTGCTTTTCCGGGAGTTCGGGAGATAGGCTGGCATCATGCAACCTTAACTCAATTTGTAAGCCCAGTAGTGGCTGGAAAGATGTTGGGCTTAAGTGAAAAGGAGATAGTTGCTGCCATAGGTATTAGTGGTTCTTCTCATTTAACTTTGGGGGGAGTAGTAGCCGGGCACCTCACTAATATGAAAAATGCTGCCGATTCCTTCGCAGTTGAAGCAGGAGTGCGGGCTGCCTTACTGGCCAGTAAAGGATATACCGGCCCAGTTGAAGTATTTGAAGGTAAAGAAGGATTGTTTGAGGTGTTGGATAAAGTAAAATGGAATAAGGATGTTTTAACCAAAGGATTGGGAGAGGAATTTTTAATTAATCAATGTGGCTATAAAGCATTTCCTACCGAAGCTCTAACTCATCAACCGATTACCGCTGCCTTAGAGGTGATGAAGGAAAGTAACCTTGACCCTAAAGAAGTAAAAGAAATTTTAGTAGAGACTACTACTCGGGGAGCAGATATTCTCTCTGATCCCAGTAAATATAAACCAACTACCAAAGAGACAGCTGACCATTCTCTCCCTTATTGCATAGCAGTTGCGGTAGCTAAAGGTAATGTCCTTCCTTCTGATTTTGAAGATGATACCCTTCGAGATCCCTTTGTCTGGTCATTGCTCGATAAAATTAAGGTGGTGGCAAATCCTGAAATTGACAATCTATTTCCCAAAGTAAAACGAGCTATTGTGACCATTAAAACTCCTAGAGGGGAATTTAAAAAACAGGAAGATTTTGCCAAAGGCCAACCGGAGCGGCCTTTAAGCGAAGAAGAACTTGTCTCTAAATTTAAAGCCAACTCCGAGAAAAAGATGTCTCCTTCTAGAATGGAAGATATTATAAAAGCCACTCAAGAATTAGAGAATATCCATGAAGTGGGAGAATATATGAAACTTTTGGCAAGTGATAAATAGATAAAATAGAAAGGAAATAAAAAGAATATGAAAGCAATAGTATTAGGTTGTGGTTTAGTAGGTGGATTAATTGCCAAAGATTTGGCAAAAGATAAAATTTTTCAAGTAACTGTAGCGGATATTGATGAGGGAAAATTAAATAAATTAACAAAAGAAACAGGAATACGAGGAATAAAAGCGGATTTATCCAGTTCGGAAGCCATTAGAAAGATAGTTGTTGATCAAGATATTGTAATTGGTGCTGTCCCGGGTTTTTTAGGGTTTAATATGTTACGGTCTGTTATTGAAGCTGGTAAGAACATAGTTGACATATCGTTTATGGCTGAAGATACCTTGAGTTTGGATGAACTTGCCAAAAAGAAAGGGGTTACCGCTGTAGTGGATATGGGAGTAGCCCCGGGGATGAGTCACATGATTGTAGGTTATGTCGATAGCTTGATGGATGAAACCGAAAGTGCTACTATATTAGTAGGAGGTCTTCCGGTGATAAGGGAATGGCCTTACGAATATAAGATTGCCTGGTCTCCTAAAGATGTAATAGAAGAATATATAAGACCGGCAAGATTAATAGAATGCGGAAAAATTGTGGAAAAACCCGCCCTTTCCGAACTTGAATTAGTAAATTTACCTAAGATTGGAACTTTAGAAGCTTTTAATACCGATGGACTTCGCAGCTTACTTTATACTATTAAAATTCCTTCTATGAAAGAGAAGACCCTGCGTTATCCAGGTTATGCTGAAAAGATGCGGATATTAAGAGAAACCGGATTTTTTAGTGATACACCGATTGAAATAGGGGGAGTAAAAATTAAACCTATAGATCTTACCTCTAAGCTCCTCTTTCCTAAATGGGAGTTAGAAGAAGGAGAAGAAGAGCTAACCGTTATGCAGGTAATTGTTCAGGGTAAAAAAGAAGGAAAAAAATTAAAATATACCTATGATTTATTGGATTATTATGATAAGAATGAAAAAGCTACTTCTATGTCTCGCGCCACCGGATTTCCCTGTGCGATCATAGCCCGGTTAGTTGCTCAAAGAGAATTCCAATATCCGGGAGTCTGCCCACCAGAATATATAGGGAGAGAACACAAAGTATATCAAAAAGTAATGAAAGAGTTAGAAAAAAGAAATGTATTCTATAAAGAAAATATAGTTGGGATATAATTTAGTTAATTGGCAAATTACTCAATATCAAATTAATAAGGAGGTGGTAATTTAAAGAACTTAAATCCACTAAAGTATTTTTACAAATTAATATTTACTTGTGTTTAAAACAATGCAAGGTAGAGGTGCGGATAATAATGAGTAAGGGTGAATAGTTTACAACCTCACCCGGAAAGGTATTTCCGCCGAAGCGAAAAGATGCTATAAAATCTTTCCCGCTGGGCTTACAGTGAACAACTGTAAGACTGTCATCAAATCCATTTCCGGATTTAGATGGAGCGCTGCCTTAAGGTAGAGTGCTTCATCTAAACTAAGGGAAATAAAAGGCAATTAATGAAGGCTCTATCATTAATTGCCTTTTATTTTTCAGATAGGTTGTAACTTATCTTATAAAAATTAACTAACCAGTTAACTAAGCAACCAAGAAAAGGAGGAAAAAAAATATGAAGGTTTTGGTTTTTGGAGGTTCGGGAAAGATGGGCTCTGCTGTTGCCTGGGATTTAGCCAGAAATAGCAAAGTTGGAGAAGTGGGAATTATAGGAATTACCGGCAGGAGAGAGAATGTACTGGAAAAAACTAAAAAGTGGATAAATAGTGATAAAATAGTGCTTCACGCTATTGATGTTAACAACCGAGAAGAGACTATGAAATTGATGGGAAAATATGATGTGGGCGCTATTACTTTACCTGATAGGAAATGTAGCTATAAAGTTGTGGATATGGCCATTGAGGCCGGACTTAATATTGTGGATATATTAGAAGAATATCATAGGAAACCGGATAAATATGAGGTTGAGGGTTTAGAAATTCCCAATGGAATGACCCTGGATGAATACGGAGAATCACTTCACCAAAAAGCAATAAAAAATGGAGTGACCTTTATTGATGGAATGGGTTTTGCCCCCGGTTTAACTAACATTACTTTAGGTGAAGGTATTAAGAAAATGGACCAGGCAGATTCAGCTATAGCCAGATGCGGAGGAATACCTGCTAAAGAATTTGCTAAAAATCATCCCTTGAAATATATGATTACCTGGGCTTTTGAACATGTTTTAAGGGAATATATGGTTAAAGTGGATGTAATGAAAAACGGTAAAATTGTAGAAGCAAACGCAATGGATGATCTCGAAAATTTTCGATTTAACCAATTAGGGAAAGATGAAGAATTGGCCTGTGCTATTACTCCGGGGATGCCCAGTTTTCTTTATACTCGAACACAACTTAAAGAATGTGCGGAAAAGACTATCCGTTGGCCGGGTCATTGGAAAGGAGCAGGAGTGCTAAAAGAATGCGGTATGTTAGATCCTACCCCGGTAGAATTTAAAGGAATAAAGATATCTCCTCGTGAATTTTTATCCCATGTAATGACTCCCAAGCTTCAGCCTTTAGAAGGTGAAACTGATGTTTGCGTAATGTGGAATACAGTTACCGGAATAAAAGATGGACAAAAGATGAGAATCGATTACTATATGTGGGAAGAGGCAGATACCGAGAAGGGTATTTCTGCTATGGGGAGAGTTACTGCTTTCCCGGAAGCTATTGCCACTGTAATGTTAGGAAAAGGAGAGATAACCAGGAAAGGGATAGTGGCTCCTGAAGATGCTATAGAAGGAAAAGTCTATGAAAATTTCTTGGAAGAGTTGAAGAGGAGAAAGATAAATATACTTGAGGTTTCCAGCAAAATATAATAAGATTTAAATTGAGTATGAGTAGTTATTTAAAAATAATATACTGTGAATTTTGGAAGATCATTTTATTGAATTTAAATATAAAAATAAAGGAGATATAATTACATGACCAAATTTATTTCCCTTAAAACCAGTTTACCCGGACCAAAATCTCAGGAAATAGCTAAAAGGAGAGAAAAATATATCGCCAAACCTATGGGCAGTTCCCTCTCCCCCTGTTATATCGCCCACGGTGAGGGAGCCTTGGTTACCGACGTAGACGGTAATCAGTTTATCGACTTAACCGGCGGTTGGGGATGTCTGGCCGTAGGGCATACCCACAAGAAAGTGGTAGCTGCGGTTAAAGATCAGGCAGAAAAATACCTGCATACCGATTTTACCGCGGTCCCCTATGAATCTCTGGTAGAACTAGCCGAGAAACTGGTAGAGTTAGCCCCCGGGGATACCCCCAAGGCAGCCGCCTTTTTTAACTCCGGTGCAGAAGCAGTTGAAAATGCGGTAAAGATTGCCCGGGCTTATACCAGGAGACCGGCTATTATTGTCTTTGAAAATGCCTTCCACGGCCGCACTCTTCTAACTATGACTATGACCCATAAGGCTATGCCTTACAAGTACCACTTCGGACCCTTTGCACCCGAGATATACCGCTTACCCTTCCCCAGTCCCTCTCATCCCATGGCTAACCTGGAAAATTTCGAAAAGATACTTACTAACACTGTAACCCCTGACTCTGTTGCCGCTATCGTGGTTGAACCTATCCAGGGAGAAGGAGGATTTAATGTCCCCCAGGAGGGATTTTTAGAATACTTAAGAAAACTGACCAAGAAATACGGAATCTTACTTGTTACCGATGAGATTCAGAGCGGTATAGGCCGAACCGGAAAGTTTTTTGCCATAGAAAATTGGGATATAGAACCGGACATCATCTGTCTGGCCAAATCTTTAGCTGCCGGCTTGCCCCTTTCGGCAGTGATTGCCAAAAAAGAGATTACCGATACCCTCCCCGGAGGATGTATCGGGGGAACCTACGTAGGTAACCCGCTAGCCTGTAGAGCAGCCCTGGAAGTGATAAATATCATAGAAGAGGAACACCTCTTAGACAGGGCGCTAAAGATCGGAGAAAGATTAAAAGAACGCTTCCTTCAGATGAAAGATAAATATCCTATAGTAGGAGATGTTCATGGCATAGGAGCGATGATGGCTATAGAATTGGTAAAAGACCAAAAAACCAAAGAACCTGCCCCTCAGGAAACAGCCCGGATTGTCCAGGAGTGCATCAAAAATGGTGTGTTTGTCCCCACTGCCGGAATCAACAAAAACCTTCTTAGAATGTTGGTCTCACTCGAGATTACCGATGAGCAGTTAGATGAGGCCTTAAATGTATTGGAGAGGGCGATAGCTAAAATTTAAAAAAATTTAAAAAAAATAAATAAAAAAAGAGGAATTTAAAAAGTTACGTCGAATAAGTAAAATAGTATTATAGGAGGAATTTTCAGTGAGTAAAATTAAAGTCATTATAATGGGAGCTGCTGGGAGAGATTTTCACAACTTCAATGTATATTTTAGAAATAATTCAAATTACGAGGTAGTTGCCTTTACCGCTACTCAAATCCCGGATATCGCAGGTAGAAAGTATCCTGTTGAACTTTCCGGCCCTTTATATCCCAAAGGAATACCGATTTATTTAGAAGAAGATTTACCAAATCTAATTAAAAAAAATGAAATAAATCAGGTAATTTTAGCTTATAGTGACCTTCCCCATCAATATGTTATGGATAAAGCATCAATCGTGTTAGCCAATGGCGCTGACTTTAGATTAATGGGACCAAAGAACACTATGTTAAAGTCTAAGGTTCCGGTAGTCTCAATATGTGCAGTACGCACCGGTTGCGGGAAAAGCCAAACTACTCGTAGGGTTAGTGAAATATTAAAAGAGAGGGGATATAAAATTGCTATAATCAGGCATCCTATGCCCTATGGTGACCTTAGAGAGCAGATCTGGCAAAGATATGAGACCTATGCCGATTTAGATCGTTATAATTGTACTATCGAAGAGAGGGAAGAATATGAGCCTCATATTGATAGAGGGAATATACTTTATGCCGGAGTAGATTATCAGGAAATAATAAAAAGAGCGGAAGAAGAAGCTGATATAATTCTTTGGGACGGAGGGAATAACGACTTACCTTTTTATAAGCCGGATTTACATATTGTAGTCACCGACCCCCACCGAGTAGGACACGAAATGAGCTATTATCCCGGAGAAGCTAATCTCAGAATGGCAGACGTTGTAGTAATTAATAAAATAGATACTGCTGCTCCGGATAAAATAAATTTACTTAGAGAGAATATTCATAAATTAGCCCCAAATGCGATAGTGGTAGAGGCTGCTTCCCCTCTTACTGTAGACCATTCCGAACTTATTAGAGGTAAAAGGGTGCTGGTAGTTGAGGACGGTCCTACTTTAACTCATGGAGAAATGAAATTTGGTGCCGGAGTGGTAGCCGCTCAAAAATTTGGAGCTAAAGAAATTATAGATCCCCGACCTTACGCAGTGGGAACTATCAAAGATACTTATACAAAATATCCTGAAATAGGGACATTATTGCCTGCAATGGGATATGGGAAAAAACAAACTCAAGAACTGGAAGATACCATAAATGCTGTTGATTGCGACATGGTAATCATTGGTACTCCCATTGATTTGTCCCGAATTATTAAAATAAATAAGAAATCAGTAAGAGTAAAATATGATTTGCAGGAAATTGGTAGACCGAATTTGGACGAAGTCTTAAGTCAAAAAATTAAAGACAGGGGGTGATATAGAAGGGTAAAAAATACTCAACAGATCAGCCATAATTAAGTTTTGAAAAATTTTTATTTTTAAATTAAGGAGGGTGAATTAAAAAATGTATCACTGGAAGAATTATAAGGGTTTATTATTATTGACTTTGATGATATTTATGTTCTTTATATTATCCGGAATGGCTTTGGCTGTTGAAGAAGAAGTAGAAAAAACTTACGGATTTCTATCTCTATTGCCAGCATTGGTAGCCATTGTTCTTTGTTTTTTAACTAAACAAGTTTTAGCTTCTCTATTTATCGGTATATGGGTAGGTGCTACCATCCTGACAGGTTGGAATCCCTTAGGCGGTGTTACTAAAACTTTGGGTTATCTGGTAGAAAATACTGCTGACAGTTGGAATGCCACCATCTTATTATTTGACTTCGTAATCGGTGGACTTATCGGTTTAATCTATCTTTCTGGCGGTGCTCAAGCCTTTGTAAAAAGTATCACTGATAAAGTAAAAAGTGCTCGTGGCGGGCAATTTACTGCTTGGCTTTTCGGTTTAATAATTTTCTTTGATGATTATGCTAATACCGCAGTAGTAGGTAATGCCTTTATGCCGGTAACCGATAAATTGGGGATTTCTCGAGAAAAATTTTCTTACATTGTCGATTCCACCGCTGCACCGGTAGCCTCTATAGCCCTGATTTCTACCTGGGTTGGATATGAAGTTGGACTTATTGGTGATGCTTTAGAAGGTACTTCGGTAACTTTATCTCCTTACACCATCTTTTTACAATCAATACCTTATCGATTCTACAGCATCTTTGCTATAATATTGGTCCTGGCCATAGCCCTATCTCAAAGAGATTACGGACCTATGTTAAAAGCCGAACATCGAACAAGAACCACTGGTAAAGTCTTTGCGGACGGTGCAATCCCACTTTCTGGTGGAAGTAAATTAAAAGTATTAGAAGACGCACCCCGGAAGACTGTTAATATGGTAGTGCCTATCATAGTCCTGGTGGCAGTTAGCATGTTTGGAATGTGGTGGACTGGTGGAGGTACTTCCGCTGAATCATTTACTTCTGCAATTTCTGATGCCGACGCTATGACTGCCCTTTTATGGGGAGCTATGTTTGCTGTAATCACAGCTATATTCATGTATAAAGCTCAGGGAATTGGAACTTTGGCCGAGATGATGGATGCTTTTTTAGATGGAGCAAAGATGATGGTTTTAGCTAACTTAATCTTAATTTCTGCCTGGTCAATAGGTAGTGTTAGTGACAGTATAGGAACTGCTCCTTACGTGGTAGATGCTGTTAAAGGAGTTATTTCTCCGGTTTTACTACCGATGGTTATGTTTTTAATCTGTAATGTTATTTCCTTTGCTACCGGCACTTCCTGGGGGACTATGGCCATAGCAATGCCTATTGCTGTTCCTTTGGCCTTAGCTTTGGGCGTACCTTTGCCTTTGGGTATATCTGCAGTATTAACCGGTTCGGTTATGGGAGACCATTGTTCACCGCTTTCTGATACGACTATTATGTCTTCAATGTTCTCCGGTTCTGACCATATGGATCATGTTAAGACTCAGATACCTTATGCCCTCACTGCTGCCGGAGTTGCTATATTAGGTTATCTTCTGGCAGGAAATGGTATGTCAGTAGGTTTAGTATTGCCTTTAGGATTAATATTAGTGCTAATTTTACTTTACCTATTTTCATCAATATCTGCAAAATCAGCTGGAATTTCCTTTCCTTTGCCTGAACTTAAGGTGAAGGAGGTAAAAGAAGTTTAAAGAATATTTAGTTTTGTATCAGTAAAATAAAAAATGAAGCCATCTTGTTTTAGTTTTAAAAAAGACAAGGTGGCTTCATTTAGTGTTATGTGGTAAAATTTAATGAAAATAATTTTTTGAAATATATTACAAAACCTGTAATTTTGTTAAAAGTTAATGGAGGGAGAAGGAATTAATGTCGAAAGAAAATAAAGATAATCAAAAATTATTAACATCTTTTGAATTTGAACCGGGAAAAGTTGAAAAAGGTTATACTGATAGACGTTTATACATTAACCTTTCAGAAAATAAGATTGAAGAAAAACCCATCGACCTTGAGGCGAAAGAAACTTTCACCGGAGGACGTGGTTACGGTATATGGTATTTATGGAATGCCGTTTCCTCAAATACAAAATGGAACGACCCTGAAAATGAAATAATCTTCTGCACCGGACCTATTTGCGGGGTTACTCAATATTCCGGTACCGGCAAGACTCACGTAGTAACTCTTTCACCGGAGACCGGGACAGTTAATGATAATAATGTAGGAGGGTATCTTGCTCCTTTTTTAAAATTTTCCGGTTGGGACCTTTTAGAAATTCAAGACAAAGCCAAAGAAGATGTGATTATTTTTATTGATGGAAATAAGGGAAAAGTTGTTATTGAAGAGGTTCCGGGAATAAATTCAGATACTTATTTACTTATTGAAAAACTTACCGAAAAATATGCTGATGATGAAAAAGATAAAAGAAATCTTAGTATTGTTTCTTCCGGAAGGGGGGCAGAAAATACCAACTTAGGGATTTTAAATGTCACCTGGTATGATGTGCGCCGCAAGAAAGTTCGGATTAAACAGGCGGGGCGTGGAGGAACAGGAAGCGTCTTCCGGGATAAGAAAATTTTAGCAATCGTTACGAAATATTCCGGGGTAAACGCAGGCTCTAATAATGCAGCCTATCCCGAGCTTCTCAAAAAAGCCGGACAAAGATTAACCAAAGAAATATCGAAATTAGACCATATCCAAAACGGAATGCGAGAAACAGGGACGGTTAACTTATTGGATCATATGCAGAATTATAATTGCTTACCCGTCCATAATTTTAAATTTGGTTCACATCCTGATGCTTTTAAAATTGAAAATAAGATATGGCATCAGCGTATGACCCAGAATCAGGCAGGCGATTCCTGTTGGATGGGCTGCGCTATGCGTTGTGCTCATGCAGTAGATGGTTTTGAATTATCAACCGGACCTTTAAAAGGAGAAAAAGTTCTGGTGGATGGACCGGAGTATGAAACTACTGCCGGATTTGGAGGAAATTGCGGATGTTTTGACCCTGATTTTGTTTTAGAAGCCAATTTTTATTGTGATAATTATGGAATGGATACTATCGGAGTCAGTACCACTATGGCTTTTCTTATGGAGTGTTACGAAAATAATATAATAAATAAAGAAATTACTGAAGGTTTAGAACTTAACTTTGGAAATATAAAAGCAGCTTTAGAATTAATTCACCAAATGGCAGAAGGAAAAGGATTCGGTAAAATTGCTGGCTTAGGAATTAGACAGATAAAAAAAATATTGGTAGAAAAATATGGGGCAGATGCAGAATTTTTACAGGATATCGGCATGGAATGTAAGGGGATGGAATTTTCTGAATATGTAACCAAAGAATCTTTAGCCCAGCAGGGAGGGTATGGTATGGCTAATAAAGGTCCTCAGCACGATGAAAACTGGCTTATCTTTATGGATCAAGTCAATAACCAGATTCCTACTTTTGAAGATAAGGCAGCTGCTATACGTTATTTTTCTTTATTCCGTACCTGGTTTTCACTGGTGGGCCTTTGCAAATTGCCCTGGAATGATATTGAGCCGGAAGACAACAAACAGAAATATCATGGAATGGAGGCCGCAAAAGTTCCCGAACATTTGGAAAATTACTGCTGGCTTTTCGAGGGAGTTACCGGTAAACAACTTACGCCTGAAGAATTAATTTTACAGTCTGAAAGAGTTCATAATCTCCAGAGAATATTTAATTTGAAGATGGGTTTTGGGACACGTGAACATGACATAATTCCCTATCGAGCTGTAGGACCGGTAACAGCCGAAGAATACGAATCACGCAGGGAACTTTACGATCAGCAACTTCAAGAGATAGTTAATTTTGATATCAAAGACAAAACAACTGAGGAGAAAATAAAAACTCTGAGAGATTACCGGGAAGAACAATATCAGAAACTCTGTGACGCTGTTTATGAACGTCGGGGTTGGAGTTCTAATGGTGTACCTACTTTAGAAAATATTATAAAATTAAAGATAGATTTTCCAGAAATACTAGAGTTGGTGAAAAAATATCAGTCATGATTAAAGTAAATGGAAGAGATAGAGAATGGGAAAAGAATTTAACTGTTGATCTTCTGCTGAAAAAATGTAAATATTCCTTTCCTTTAATAATGGTAAAAGTTAACGGTAAATATATTCCCAAGGAAAAATACCAAAATACTTTGATTATGGATGGAGACGACGTCCAGGTAATCCATTCAATTGCCGGCGGATAATAAATTTTTTAATGTAATTGATTCTAATTTGGTTAGCGTAGATGATTAAAAGCAGGAGGCTTTGGCCTCCTGCTTTTTTTGTATCCTACCTCTTGCAATTTTTACAAGCCCATGATATTATTTAATAAAGTTAGGCATACCTAATAATGATAGGGAGACTTATAAATAGAAAATAATTTTAAATAAGATTAAGAATGGTAAAGAAGGGAAGTAAAAACTAAATGACTACTCGAAATATGGAAGATTATCTGGAAGCGATATGGAATTTACAGGATAAAAAAGGATATGTTAAAGCAGGGGATTAGTCGGTTCTACTATAAAACAGTCCTCTCTTAAATATGCCATCATGCAATCAGAGGTGGTCCCCGGGGTGGAGGCCATAGCCCCA